>JASLHV010000110.1 GCA_030153205.1 Roseiarcus sp.
ACCGCCGCCGAGGATCGCAATACGCTCCATCTCTCACCCCGCCGTATAGCCGCCATCGGCATAGAGGATGTGACCGGTGTAAAAGTCCGACGCTTTCGAGGCGAGGAACAAGAGAGGGCCGGCAAGATCGTCCGGTTCGCCGAGGCGCCCTTTCGGGACGCGCGCCAGAAAGCCCGCGCGTGTCGTCTTCGCTCGTTCGTCTTCGCCAAACATCCATGCCGTGAGCGGCGAACGGAAGACCGTCGGCGCGATGGCGTTGACCGTTATGCCGGTCGCCCCCCATTCGCAGCCGAGAGCGCGCGTGATGCCGTCGACGGCCGATTTCGAGGCGCAATAGGCGGTATAACCCGCGGGATGGCCGAGCAATCCGCGCGCGGAGGACATCAGGATGATCTTGCCGCCGTCGCCTTGCGCCAACATCTGGCGGCCGACGGCGCGCGCCATCAGCCAGCTTTGCGTGACATTGGCGTCCATCACGTCGAGGAACCGTTCGGGCGACATGTCGACGATTTTGGCGACGTCGTTCTTGCCCGAGCCGACGACCAAAATATCGACGCGGCCGAAGCTGGCGACCGATTTGGCGACAATCTTGTCGCAGGCCGCTTCATTCGTCGGACGTCCCGTCCATTCCTCGACCTGGGCGCCGCGCTTGCGGCATTCGGCGGCGACTTCGGCAAGTTCTTTCGCTTTACCCGCGGTCAGAACCAGCTTTGCGCCCGCCGAGGCGAGCGTTTGGGCCGCCACGGCGCC
Organism: Roseiarcus sp.; assembly: GCA_030153205.1. Lineage (GTDB taxonomy): Bacteria > Pseudomonadota > Alphaproteobacteria > Rhizobiales > Beijerinckiaceae > Roseiarcus. Next base: position 751 of record JASLHV010000110.1, read on the forward strand.
GAAAGCGCCTGACGCGCCCGTGACGATGGCCACTTTTCCTTTCACGGAGAAAAGCGCGAGGGGATCGCTCGGCGCGTCGGTCATGGCTTCGCCCCTGGCGGATAGGGGATGACGACGAGCATCTTGCAGACGTCGTTCTCCCGATTGACGATCTCGCGAACTTCATTCGGCGGTATGGTGCAGGAATCCATGGCTTCGAGCACCGTTTCGCGGCCATCGACAATGACCGTCATGCGGCCCTGAAGAACGACATAGACTTTCTCGAAAGGCGTCGAGTCCGGACCGGCGCCGCCGCCAGGTAGGAATTGCGAATAGCCGACCCATTGGTTGGTCGGGCCGCCAGGCTCGAAACCCTGAAGGCGCAGCCCGACAACGCCGCGATGGTTGGGCGCTTCATAGGGCTTGGCGTCGGCGAAACGCTTTACATGCATCGCGCATCCTCCCGCGTCGGGCGCAAACTACTTCTTGCCTTTCTTTGTCGCCTTTCCAGTTTCGAAGCTTTCGCCTTTTTCGATGCGATAGTTCTGCGACTTGTCGACAATCGCGACGAGACGAATGATGCAGCCGTCGCCGCGGTCCCAATTCCAGGGAAAAAACGCAAACGTCACCCGCTTGCCGGAGACGGCGTCGAGATCGCCGCCGACATTCTCAATGCCGAGAATGCCGTTGGTGAATAGGATGCGATGAACCGGCTCCCACTCCGGAAAATCGTCCTTCCAATCGCGACCGCCGGACCACTTTTTATATTCCTCGGCCAAATGCGGATGCAGAGGGCCATTGCGATGCGGCCCGATCGCCGTCGCCAGCGGGTGATCGTTCGCCTGCGTGTCGTGACCGACGACTTTCACCTTCTTTTCGACGAACCATCGCCCCGCGGAAGGAACGAAGCCCGGGCATTTGCAGAAATATTCTTCGCTATCGCGATATTTCTTGTGCCAGCCAGTATTGATGATGACCACGTCGCCAGGCCGCACGGCATGGCCCGCCGCCGCCTCGAGGTCGTCGTACGTGATCGGCTCCCACATGTTTTTCGGCAACGGGACGACAATGCCGGAGCCGAAGAAATGGGGCAGGGGGACTTCGTCGATGAAGGGCGTATCTTCGACGACATGCGCCGGCGCGTCGATATGGGTCGTGTTGTGCATGCTCGTCGTAATGCGCTGCGAGAGCACGCCTGACTTCGCCATATAGTGGATGCGTTCGATCTTGACGTCTTCAAAATAGGGCCAGTTTGGCGACTGAAAGCCGAAGCGGTGCGAGAGGTTGTAGAACTCGAGCCCCATCGGATTGGACAGGTTGCTCTGAAATTCGATCCCTCGGATTTTAACCGACATAGGCGCCGCCTCCCGAAATTCGCGCTTCCTCACGACGGCGAGACCGTCGATTTTTTGCTTGTATCGCGATAAAATGCATGTGTATCACTATACAGTCAAGCGGGTCGGCGAAACTTTGTCTGCGTCGCAACGCGGGGTAAGGCAGGCGCGCCATCGGCTTTGCGCGGGGAGGAGCGTCGACGTGGATGCGGCGATGACCGAGGACGAGGACAAGGGCGCTGGGCTTGGCGTTCAGGTGATCGCGCGCGCCGCCAGCGTGCTCCGGGCGTTGGAAGGTCGGCCGGACGGCCTCAGTCTCGGTCAAATCGCCAAGGAAGTCGGCCTGGCGCGCTCAACCGTACAACGCATCGTCGCCGCGCTCGCCAATGAAGATTTCGTCGCCGAAGCGCAGCCGGGACGGGGCGTAAGGATCGGGCCGGGACTTGCGCGTATTGCGCAATCGTTGAGTTCGAACCTGACCGAAATCCTCCACCAACATCTTGTCGCGCTGCGCGACGAGGTTGGCGAGACGGTCGATCTATCAATCCTCTCCGGCGGATCGGCGGTCTTCGTCGATCAGATTCCCGGTCAGCGGCGATTGGTCGCTTTGTCCGGCATCGGCGAGCGATTTCCTCTCCATTGCACAGCGAATGGCAAAGCGATCTTGGCCTGTTTCGCCAAGGAGGATGCGACCATTTTGATCAGAAAGAGCGTCGCCGAGCATCGCGACCATCCCTTGAAGGACGAGGCGAAACTGCTTCGCGAGCTTGATGTCGTAAGACGCAAGCATCTCGCATTTGACCTCGGCGAACATGGCGAAGGCATAAGTGCGGTTGGCGTAGCGATGCTCGATGCGTT
>JASLHV010000231.1 GCA_030153205.1 Roseiarcus sp.
GCCCTGCAAGGCGTGCCGCAAGCGATCGCGTTCGCGCTCCCTCCACCACCGATCCAGGGTATCGGCAATGTCGGCGGCTTCACCATGCAGGCCGAGCTCAAGAACGGCAATTTCGACTACAATGTCCTTCAAGGCCTGACCAACACCCTGGTGGCGAACGCCAACTCGCAATCCTCCCTTCAGCGGGTCGCTACCACCTTCCGGGCAGGGGCGCCGCAGTTCTTCGTGCAGGTCGATCGGGTGAAGGCGGAAAGGATCGGCGTAACGGTCGGGCAGGTCTTTGCCGCGCTGTCAGGCTATGTCGGATCGGGCTACGTGGCGCAGTTCAACAAGTTTGGGCACGTCTTCCAGATCTATACCCAGGCGCTGCCGCACTACCGCGCCACCGCCGACGACATCCGAAACCTCAAGGTCAAGGCGGGCGACGGGACCATGACTCAGATTGGCACCGTGACCGACGTCAGCGAGGTTCGTGGCCCATCGCTCATCAGCCTCTATAATCTCTATCCGTCGTCCACCATCGTCGGCAGCCCGGCGGCTGGCTTCAGTTCCGGCCAAGCGCTCGATATCATGGACCAGATCGGCAACAACACCTTGCCGACTGGGACCGGCTACGAATGGACGGCGATGTCTTTTCAGGAAAAGCAGGTCGGCAATCAGATCTATTATGTGTTCGGCTTCGCGCTGCTGCTCGTCTATTTTGTGCTTGCGGGCCAGTACGAGAGTTGGATACTGCCGCTCGCGGTGATCTTGGGCGTTCCCCTGGCTCTCCTCGGGACGGTCGGCGGATTGACGTATATCGGCGCGACGAATATCGCCGCCAGTCAGAGCGGAGTCGCGGCGACCAATCTCTACACTCAGATCGGCCTCATCCTCCTGATCGCGCTCGGTAGCAAGAACGCAATCCTCATCGTCGAATACGCCCGCCAGCGGCGGGCTGAAGGCATGGATATCGCCAAGGCGGCGGTCGAAGGGGCCCGGTTGCGCTTCCGGCCAATCATCATGACGTCTTTCGCCTTCATCCTTGGCGTCTTGCCTCTTGTCCTCGCTACGGGCGCGGGCGCCTCAGCGCGTATATCGATCGGGATCGCGGTCTTCTACGGCATGATCGCCTCGACCTGCCTTGTCGTGGTGTTCGTGCCCTCTTTCTACGTTGTGATGCAGCGCCTGTCGGAAGGCCGCAGAGGCAATGCTGGGGGTAGCTGAGCCACGCCTTGGAAGGCGTGACTACGAACGTTCGATGTCGCGTCTGATCGTCCAGATAGCCGCCGAGGCTCGCCGCTCGCGGCTTCCGTGAAATGATCGCAGGCCACGGCTCTCCTCTTACGGAAAAACAGGATCTGCAAACCCATCCCAATCGACAAACGGAACGTTTCTCTTCTCGTCTAAAAAGCGAGGGTCGTCGAGAAGGGCGTCGATGATCGCCTTGATGGCCGCTTCGCTTACCACGCCTGTCGAATGGCTGGCGTAAGCGAGCGCGGCTTTGAACGCCACTTGGAAGACGCCGCCTGCTGTTCCCAATTTCGTTGTCGGAGTCTGCAGGTGTGGCGGGCAATAGACGCTGAATAGAGCATTCGCGAAATAGGCCGCGCCTTCTACATTCTCGATCCCGTAACGGGAGCCGGCTAGCGCCGAATCTTGGACGGCGTGTGTCGCTTCATGAACAACAAACATCCTATGCATGGGGTCTTTGGGGTCGAAAGTAGGATGAAAAAGCATGTAGTTGAGTTCATAGTTGTATTTGGCCGCTTCACCGGGCTTCAAGTCGTGCCCTATTCCGGTACCAATTCGGCCTTCCATGACGGCGAAGACAACGGTACGATATCCATGCGCGGTGATATGCTGACCTCGCCATTTAAAGTCGATCTGCTGGCACGGCGGGCTCAGAAGAATCTCCGCACAAGCTGAGATTAAACGTTCGTCCATCATCAGAGCCATTTTTTTCCTCACTGGAAGCCATAGTTGGTCCGCCCCGGTTACGGGACGCGATACGTCGGCTTTACGAGTGGGCAAGCGGGAGAACGATGCTGTTTGTGGCTTCATTATGTTTTTCACGTACAGTTCATCAAAAACGATGGCACAGTCTGTCTGCGGTACAGCACAGTCGGGCCTGAGCGCGCCGCGCGCCACGACGTTTGAGCTCTAGTACAAACACCGTTAGAGCCGCTGCTGACAAATACCGAAGCGATTCTTGGATTTGCTTCATCGCCGCGCGCTTCGCAATGGCGCCGAAATGCGCGCCTCAGACGCGATCGGCTTCAATCCATTGCTTGTTCTGAGCCAATCGCTCCGCCAGCAAATCGATCAAGCTGCGCAGCTTCGCCGAGAGGTGGCGGCGGTGCGGATAGATGGCGTGAATGGCGAAAGCGTCCGGCCGATACGCCGGCAGCAGACGGACCAGAGCTCCAGCGATAATATCCTCGCCGACGACAAAGCTCGGCGCCATCAGTACGCCGCGCCCGGCGATCGCCATCATGCGCAAGAGTTCGCCGCTATTGGTGATGAGATCGCCCCTCGCCCGTACCGAGACATTCCTGCCGTCTGGCCCTTCGAAACCCCAGTCGTCTCCGGTGGGCGCGAAGGGGTACCGCAAGCAATTGTGATGGGCCAGGTCTTCGGGACGCTCAGGGGCCGGGTGATCGGCAAGATAGGAAGGCGAGCAGCAAAGCACGTAGCGCCAAGGCGCCAGCCGCTTGATGATCAATCCTGAATCCGCCGGCGGCGTGGGCCGGATGGAGAGATCGAAAGCCTCTTCGATCAAGTCGACGGCGCGATCGCCGATCGTCACATCCAACGCCACGGCCGGATAGAGCATCTGATATTCGACGAGCACCGGCCCGAGAAAGCGGATGAGATAGGTCGTCGTGTGCAGCCGGATCAGGCCCCGCGGCGTCGCCTGCAGCGAGCTTGCGATCCGGTCCGCTTCCTCGAGTTCGGTCAGGACCTGAATCGCCCGCTCGTAATATTCCCGACCGATTTCGGTCAGGCTGACCTTGCGCGTCGTGCGGTTGAGCAGCCGGGCGCCGAGCCGATCCTCCAGCGTCTGGACATGTTTGCTCGCGGCGGTCACCGACATGTTGAGCCGCCGCGCCGCAGCCGAGAAACCGCCGCCCTCCACCACGCGAACGAAGACGGTCAGGCTGGTCAGCCGATCCATGCGCCCACCATTATCCCTTCACGGTTTATAATCCTTGCGCAACTTAGCAGATTATCATCTAAGACCAACGGCCGCATTGTCGCTCCATCGCCCTTCGGCATCGATCGCATGGAGTTCGCCATGGCCAGTCTCGCCGCCTCCCCAAGCCAGATCAACGCGGTCGCGCAGAGCCGCACCGACGCGAGCGGGTTCAAGACCTGGATCGCCGTGATTGGCGCGACGCTCGGCGCCTTCATGGCGGTCTTGAACATTCAGATCGTCAACGCCTCGCTCGCGGACATACAAGGCGCGATCGGCGTCGGCGCGGACGACGGCGGCTGGATCTCGACCTCGTACCTTATCGCCGAGATCGTCGTCATTCCGCTCTCGAGCTGGCTTGCGCAAGTGTTCTCGCTGCGACGCTACCTCCTGATCAACGCCGCGCTCTTTCTGATCTTCTCCGTCGCCTGCGCCTTTGCGCAAAACCTTGGCCAGATGATCGTGTTGCGCGCCATTCAGGGATTCACCGGCGGCGTGCTCATTCCCCTGGCCTTCACCATCATCATCACCTTCCTGCCAAAGGCGAAACAGCCGATCGGCCTCGCCCTCTTCGCGGTGTCGGCGACCTTCGCGCCGGCGATCGGCCCAACCATCGGCGGCTACCTCACCGAGACTTACAGTTGGAAATATGCGTTCTACGTCAATCTCGCACCTGGCGCGCTGATGCTGGCCATGCTGTGGTACGCGCTCGATCGCGCGCCGATGAAACTCTCCTTGATTCGCCAGGGCGACTGGCTCGGCATCGCGACCATGGCGATCGGTCTTGCCGCGCTGCAGACCGCGCTGGAAGAAGGAAATAAGGACGATTGGTTCGGCTCGCCCTTCATCGTCCGCCTCGCCGTCATCGCGGCGATTGCTTTGCCGCTCTTCGTCGTCATCGAGTTGAAGTCGTCGAAGCCGCTGCTGAACCTGCGTCTGCTGGCGCGTCGCAATTTCGGCCTTGGCATCGCTTCGAACTTCCTGCTCGGCTTTGCGCTTTATGGCTCGGTCTTCATCCTGCCGCTGTACCTTGCGCGCATTCAGGGCTACAATTCCGAACAGATCGGCGAAGTGCTCGCTTGGACCGGTATTCCGCAACTTGTGCTGATTCCCTTGGTTCCGCGGCTGATGAAGCGTTTCGATGCGCGGCTGGTGATCGGCGTCGGCTTCGCCCTTTTCGCAGGCAGCAACTTCATGAACATCTTCATGAGCGCCGACACGGCGGCCGACCAATTGTTCTGGCCGAATATCGTGCGCGCCATCGGCCAGGCGCTGGTCCTGACGCCGCTCTCGGCGGTGACGACTTCGGGCATCGAAAAGGAGAACGCCGGCTCCGCCTCCGCGCTCTTCAACATGGTCCGCAACCTCGGCGGCGCCATCGGCATCGCCGCGCTGCAGACCTTCCAGCAGAAGCGTGAGCAGTTCCATTCGAACATCCTGAGCAATTCGGTCTCGCTGTTCGAAGAAGCGACACGCCGAAGGATCGCCGAGCTCACCGACTATTTCATGAACCATGGCGCGGACCAGGCGACCGCGGCTCACAAGGCGATCGTCGCCATCGGTACAAAGATCCGCTTCGAAGCCAATATCATGGCTTTCAGCGACACGTTCCTTCTTCTCGGAGTCGCTTTGACGGTCGCGCTGATCGCCGGGGCGTTCTTAAAAAAACCGAACCATCTCGATGGCGGCGGCGCGCATTGAGCGCCGCTGGCCAAGCCCACGGAAGGATCACGACAATGACGACGCACTTCAAATTCGACGCCCAGCGGGCTATCCCCTCTCCTGTCATGAAAGCTTGCCGCGTGCATCAATTCGGCGGTCCGGAGGCGATCCTCTTCGAGGACGTCGAGCGTCCTCAGCCCGGCCCGGGCGAAGCGCTTATCCGCGTCAAAGCGGCGGGCGTCGGTCCCTGGGACGCCTGGGTCCGCGCCGGCAAAAGCGCCTTGCCCCAGCCTTTGCCCCTGACGCTCGGCGCCGATGTCTCCGGCGTCGTCGAAGAGGTCGGACCGGACGCCTCGGCGTGGAAATCGGGAGACGCCATCTTCGGCGTCACCAACAAGAGCTTTACCGGCGCCCAGGCGGAATTCGCGATCGTATCGACCGCCATGATCGCGGCAAAGCCCGAGCGCTTGACCTATGTCGACGCCGCGGCAGCTCCCGTCGTCGCCGTCACCGCCTGGCAGGCCTTGTTCGACGAAGCCAAGCTCGTCGGCGGCGACACGGTCTTGATTCATGGCGCGGCGGGCGGCGTTGGCGCCTTTGCGGTACAGCTCGCGCGTTGGGCTGGCCTTCGCGCAATCGCGACGGCCAGCGGGCGCGATCAGTCCTACGTTCGCAGCCTAGGCGCCGACAAGGTTCTCGACTACGAGACCGATCGCTTCGAGGATGCGGCGCACGGCGTTGATGCGGTTATTGACTTGGTCGGCGGCGACACGCAGAGCCGTTCCTTCCCCACGCTTAAGCCCGGTGGAGCGCTGATCTCGGCGGTATCTCCGCCCGATCAGGCGCTCGCGAATGCTCACGGCGTCAAAGCCAAGTTCTTCCTCGTCGACGTGACGAGCGAACGGCTTAATCATATCGCCGCTCTCTTCGATCGCGGCGCCTTGACTGTCGAAGTCGGCGCCGTCCTTCCGTTCGCCTCTGTCCGCCTTGCGCATGCCATGCTGGAGGGCGAACGCGCCAAACCGCGCGGCAAGATCGTCCTGCAGATATCCAACTGATCAAGTCGCGGGCGATCGAGATGCCGGGCGCGCGCATTGTGCGCTCGTTCGCATCTATACACGTTCGACCCTGTAGTTTAGCCTGTCGCAATGAGCATCGTCGCCGCCAATCTTTATCGTCACGGTAAGCTGATCCGTCCCGTCGTGATGGAGGAGCCCGTCCGCTGCGCCACGGATCGATCTGAATTCGTCTGGATCGGGCTATTCGAACCAACCGAAGCCGAGTTGCGGCAGCTCCAGGAAAATTATGACCTTCATCCGCTGGCCATAGAGGATGCGCTCAAACCGCATGAACTGCCGAAGGTGGACGTCTATGGCGACCAATTATTCGTCGTCGCGCGTACGGCCCATCTGTCGGGCGGCCGCATCGCTTATGGCGAGACCGCCATCTTCGTCGGCGAAACCTTTGTCATCAGCGTGCGGCATGGATCGGAGCGCGCGCACTCGGACTTGCGCCACCAACTCGAAGCCTCGCCGGCGTTGCTCAAGCACGGTGTCGATTATGTGCTTCACGCAATTCTCGATTTCATCGTCGACGGCTACCTGCCGATTGTCGATACGATCGAGGAAGAGGTGCTCGCAACGGAACAGCGCGCGCTTGATGCGTTCCTCGAACGCGAGGAAGTCCGCCAATTGTTCACGCTACGGCGGGAGCTGATTCGGTTTCAACGCGTGCTGGGACCTATGCACGAAGTTTGCAATAAGCTGGCGCACCTTGCGCTTCCTGCTCTCGATGTCGAAGTACGCCCCTATTTCCATGATGTCCTGGACCATGTGCGGCGCGTGGAGGCGCGAGTCGGCAGCTTGCGCGAGATTCTCACTTCGGTATTTGAGGCGAGCAATCTGCTCGAGCAGCAGCAGCAGGGCGTCATCACACGTCAGTTCGCGGCTTGGGCGGCGATTCTTGCGGTGCCGACGGCGATCGCCGGCATTTACGGCATGAATTTCTCCAACATGCCGGAGCTGAAGACCGATTACGGCTACTTCGTCGTGATCGGCGCCATCATCGTACTATGCATTGGATTGTACCTCCGTTTCAAGAAGGCGAAGTGGCTTTAGCCGCCGGCGCTGCCTGGCGCGCGTTTTTCCGACCCGATCCTTTGTCTCGAGGCGGCGACCGTCACGCAAGATTCTGGCGTTTAAACGCTGGCTTTTCGAGGAGGCGGCCGAGGGCGCTATTTCCTCAAAGCCGCCGTCACAGCGCTTATCGCGGCCACCGTCGTCGCGAGCCGGTCGTACTCCGGCGGCCGCAAGGCTCCGCCCATGAAGACGGCTTCGTTGCGCCAGCGCATGGCGCTCGCCTCGGGCGCGAAGGCGGCGAAGTGAAATTCCTGCGCGCCGGTATCCGCCGCTATGCGAGCCGCATTGCGCGGCGTGATGTCGCCGCCAGGCATGACGATCAAACGCCCGGCCGCGGCGTCGATCAATTTGCGGATCAGCGGCGCGCCCTCGAGCACGCTTGGCTCCTGCCCCGACGTCAAAAGCCGATCGACGCCAAGCCGAAGAAGCGCGTCGAGGCTGGCGAAAGGATCACGCGAGACGTCAAAAGCGCGATGGAAGGTCACCGAGAGCGGTCGCGCCGCGGCGACCAATCGCGCCGCGCGCGTTTCATCGATCGCGCCATCGGCGTCGAGGAGGCCGATCACGACGCCTTGGGCGCCCGCTTCCTTGACCGCGGCAATGTCATGCGCCATCGCCGCGAACTCATCCTCGCTATAGAGAAAATCGCCGCCGCGCGGGCGGATGATCACATGAACTTTTAGCCTTCCCGCCGCCGCCGCGACCGCCTGCCGAACCATGCCGATCGAAGGCGTAATCCCGCCTTCGATCAAGCTGGCGCAAAGTTCGACGCGCGCCGCGCCAGCCTCCACTGCCGATCGGACGCCGGCGACACTATCGATGCAGATTTCGAAAAGGGGCATCGCTGTATGCTTCGAGTTATGGAAGGAGCTTATGACGGAGATGGCCCCTTCTGATTAAAGAATCGCGCAACGTCGCACGTTAGACGATCACGAAAAAGCCCAGGTTCCTGTGGACATAATCAACACATAGCACGGACGCGCCACGCGCGTCCTCTGTGACTAATTGCTCGAGCGGATTTTCTTAAAGGACGCCGCGGCGGTAGGCGTAGACCGCGGACATTTGGAGACCAATATGATTGGGTTTGCCGCGTTGGTCGGCGCGATCGCGTGCATTGGTTCGTCGATGATCGAGAAGACGCCGAGCGCGCCGGCATATGGTTCGCTGATTAGTAGCACGCATCAGCTTGTCAGCGGTCAAAGGACGAATGCGGCGCTTTCGTCGCCTTCTACTCCCTCGGAACCCCACGACCTCCTCGCGATGAACAGCCAGATCGAACTCACGGAGGCCGCGTCGAATATAATAGTGGGCGATGACCATTCGGCCGCCTTATTTCGAGGTTCGCTCCTGCCGTCCTCTATCCTCACTGGCGGTGGCCACAACAAAATTCTGGCCGGACCGAATGGAGACATTATCAACGCCGGACCAGGGGTGAACAACGAAATTTTCATTCCAGACGACGATAAAGGTACGACGATCGTCGTCAGTCCTGGCAGCGAGACGATCACGGGCGGCGGCCCCAGGGACCAGTTGGTCGTTCCGGTCGACAGGTTATGGAGGAGTGACGCCGGCGTTCAGACGGCAGAATCGGTCTCGCTCCAGTCGGACGAGGTCAAGTTGGTCGGCGGGCGGAGGTTAGCCGGCGAAGCGACCACCGCTTCCGTGGTGGGAAGGCGCGAAATAAAACAAATATGGTACGGCGCTGAATTGGCGAGATATGGAACGAGCGTAACATACTCGATGCTTGGCGATGGAGATTTGCTGGTCGAAATAAAAGCGGCAAGACCTCAACATGCCGGTTCGCCGATCACAACGGCGACATCGAGCGCCGGCGCGTCTCCGTCTATAGAGCTTTGGACCGCCAAAGTGCTCTTGAAAGACTTTCATATCGGCGACTTCGGCCTGGATTTTTCCGCGCGCGCCCCTGAGTCAAATTCAAACGCCACTTCTGTCCGAACACCCGCCTATGATGACGCCTATTCACCCGATCCGATAAGCTCGCCTTACATCAACGATAACGCTTCCATACCGTGGAACGATAAGTTCGCGAGCGCGGACGGCGCCCGCGTCCCGCTTCCCAATCCCAGCGATGCGCAACTGAATGCGGATCGAAAGGCGCTGGAGAACCTTCATCGCGGTGGCGGCGCGCCGCAACTTTCCGCGCCACATGCGCCCCAAATATTCGCGATTACGGATCAGGAGACCTCGATTACCGTGAGGTTTCCCGTATCGGCGGTTGATTCGAGAGGCGCCTTCAGTATCGCGATCGTCGACGCTCCATCGATGGGAAAGGCGACGCTCAATGCCGACGACACGTTCACCTTTGATCCGCGGGGCGCTTTCTCTAAACTAGGGATCGGCTCGAGTCAGACGGTGACATTCACTTATCAAGTGAAGGACATCGCAAAACGGCGAATGTCCAATATCGCGACGGTGACAATCACGGTTGGAAACAGGGCCGCGGGCGAATCGACAGTCGCTGATTTTCTCGCCGGTAAAGCGGCGCTGGATTGGGAGAAGGGCGGCTCTTTCATCGCGGACACCGCGGCCAGTGTCGCGGCGAATTTCGCAACCCTCGACGCCGCTGGGCCGATCGCCGCCATCAGACTGACCGACGGTGGAACGCCGGCGTTGATCTTGACGGCGGATCCGCTCGCGCGCGATCGGACAGTGCTTCGCACAATCACGAATACCGAATACGTAGTTTCTGTATCCGACACAGCGAAGAATGTTGCGGACAATCTTGATTATTTGAACGCCATTCGGCGCCTCGCTTCGATCTCGCTCGTCGATAGCAAGACTCCGACTTTGGTTTTGACCGCTGCAAAAACGCTTGGCGATGCGAGAGCGCTTGGCAAAATTACGGAGCAGTCCTACGCGATCGCGGTTATCGATTGGAGTAAGAACATTGCTCCAAATATCGCAGCTCTGGCCGCGAACGCCCATGTGACATCGCTCGCTCCCTTTGCCTCCCATTTGACCCTCACCGCACGCGAGACGCTGGACAACATGCGGTTATTCACCTCCTTGCGTGGGAAAGTCGACATTGTCGATACGGCGGCGAACGTGGTCGCAAATTACGCTGCGCTCGCAGCATCTTCCTCGGTGAAGTTAATTTCGATCACCGATAGTGTCGGTCATATCCTGCCGAACCTCGCCGCTTTGAAAAAAAATTCGACCAGGATTCTGGTCACAGCCTCCGACACCGCCGGTAATATCGTGGCCAATGCGGCAGCTCTCAAGGGCGACGTCCCATTCACCGTGGTCGTCGACACAGCGGCCAATGTCGTCGCCAATGCTAGCGCTCTGAGCAAGATCGCGCCCCCGCCGCTGATCAACATCGCGGACAGCGCCGCGAATATCGGAAAAATGATCGATGCGTTGAACGGCATTACTCATATTCGTACGATCGTTCTGACCGACAGTAGGGCGCCGACCCTGACGCTGACAGCAAAACAGCTCTTGAGTGACAGAAACGCGATTCGCGAGATCAAGACCGCAAATTACGATATAGCTATTTCGGACACAGCCGCGAACGTGTCCGCCAATTTCGACGCGTTGAATGCGGACAATCAAGTCGCGGCCATCACGCTGACCGATGCTGGAACACCAAAACTGAAACTGAAGGTTATCCAGACGCTCGGCGACACCTACTTCCGGTTCGACGCCTTCGCGAAGATCAGAAATTCGAATTACGCGGTTTCGGTCGTCGATAGTGAGAGCGCTATCGCCACTCGCATCGATATGCTCGACCGAAACGCAAAGATCAGCTCAATCGTTCTGAACGATGGATCCGCACTCACTCTTCCGGCTCGCGAAGCCCTGAACGATACCAAAGCGCTCGGCAAGATATCGAATGCAGGCTTCTCTGTCAGGGTTTCTGACACTGCTTCGAACGTTCTATCAGAGGTAAAGGCCCTGATCGCGAATAAGAAAGTCACGGCGATAACTGTGACGGACAGCGCCGCGAATATTGCCGCCAACTATGCGGCCCTACGCGCGAACTCGTTAGTCAAGTCAATTGCGGTCCATGACAAGGTTGAAAACATTCTGTCTAATCAGACCGCCCTTGTTAACAAAGTCGAGGCGATCCATGTCCGAGACAGCATCGCCGCCGTGCTCGCCAATACGACCGCTCTACGAAGGTTGACCGCGCTAAAATCGGTTACAGTGGATGATACAATAGAGAATGTCGTAGCAAATCTTGATACGCTCAATGCGAATGCGCTGGTGACAAGCATCGACGCGCTCGGCCGTCCTGTTCTGAACTTGACGGCGGAGTACGCGGCCAAGGACTCTCGCGCTCTGGCCAAAATGACAGAGAGACCAAATGTCGTGGTGCGGGATACGGCGGAAAATGTCATGGCCAATTTGGGCGGCCTCGACGCCAACGCCTATATTTCTTCAATCACAATGACCGGCGCGGGCCAGTTGACGCTGACGGTCCGGCAGGCGCTGGCCAGCAGGAACGTCTTCGCCAAATTGGTCAATAGCGCTTATGAAATCGTTGTCCGCGACTCCGCAGCGAACATACTAAAATACTATAGTACGACAAGCTCCGCCAAGTCTTTCATGCAGACATCGGTCTCTGACACGACCGCAAATATCTTGTCTAATTTCCAGTCTTTGCAAGCGCATGGGATGTCGCCTTCCTCGATCACCGCGATCGACACGGCAGCCAACGTTCTCGCGAAGGAGACGGCGCTCGCCGATGAAGCCGCCCATATCAGGGTTGTCGATACGGCCGCCAATGTCGTGGACAATGCCGTAGCCTTGAGCAAAGTTACGCCTCCCGCGTCCATTGCCGTCGCCGATACGGCGGCTAATGTCGCCGCCCATTTCGACGCTCTGAACAGCAATGCACAGATTTCCGCCATCACCTTGACGGATGTTGGAGCGCCAATCTTGAAATTTCCGGCAACTCTACTCGCTGATAGCGTTGGAACAATAAACAAGGTGACAAATCGCACCTTTGTTGTCGGAGTAAATAGCAGAACCGGCGCAGTGGACGCTGTTGTCATCTACGGCGTTGCCGGTGATCTCGGCCGCCTCTGGAGAATATGGGTATTCGCACAACGCTATCAGCCCCAGGCGGACTTGAGCGGCGTGACGTTTTAGGGCTTCGCCCCGTACGCCCTCAGAAACACATCAACGCCAGATGCGACGGTCTCGGCGATTTCCTCGGGCGTGATCTCGTCTTGCATGCGGAACATCATCGCCTTGAATTTTCCGCCCTGGATGAGTTCGAGGAATTGCCAGGCGGCGCGTTCGGGGTTGTCGATTGTCAAGACGCCCTCTTCGCTCTTGCGGCGGAAGTAACCGGCGAGACAAGTCGCGCCAAAGAGTGGTCCGGCCTCGAAGAAAGCGCGGCCGAGCTGCGGGAATTTCCCTGCCGCGGCGATCACAGTGCGGACATGGGCGAGATGCTCGGGCCTCGCCATCATTTCGATCAGCCGGCAGCCGAAATCCTCCAAGACATGGCGAGGATCGCCGTCTTCGGGAGCGAAAGGAACGGCCAGGCGCTCAGCCTGCCGACGCCGCTCCTCGCGGATCAGCGCTTCGAACAGCTTTTCCTTGGAGTCGAAATAAACATAGAGCGTGCCCTTCGACACGCCGGCGACGCGGGCGACGTCATTCATACTGGCGCCATCGAAGCCGGCGGCTAAAAACACCGCCCAGGCGCCATCCATGATCTGGCGCCTTTTGGCGCCGCCTTCCAGTGTTTCGAGATTGGTCGGCGCCGTATCCGGCAGGTCCGCCAATATTTGCGCGTCCATTGTGGCGTTTCTCACTGCGCGAACGGGGGCAGTCAGTTATTTTTGACCGAACCGTTCAGTTCACCCTTGAAATAGGGAGCTGATGGGTTTAAGTCAAGCGCCAATTGACCGAACGGTTCAGTTCGATCGTGATTTGAAGTTCCGTGATTGGGGTAATTTAAATGTCTCAGGAAAAGGACGCCGCCTCTTCCGCTCCCGCGACCAGCGCGCCTGTCGAGGCGCGGGCGAATACGGCCATGGTCGTGCCTGGCGGCCCGGTAGCGCCCGCCGGCCAGCATGGCGCGCCTTCCCCGGCGCCCGCGGCCCAGCCGAAACGCTCTCTGCGTCGATTCATTCTGCCCGTCGTGCTCCTCGCCGGCGTCGTCTATGGCGCCGATCTTGGCTACAATTGGTTTGTCGAAGGGCGTTTCATCGTCTCGACCGACGATGCCTATGTCGGCGCCGACACGGCGATTATCGCTGCCAAAGTGCCGGGCCATATCGCCAATGTCGCCGTAGCCGACAATTCGACGGTTCACGCCGGCGATCTCCTCGTGAAGATCGACGATGGCGACTATGTCCTCGCCGTCAGCACCGCCAAAAACAAGATCGATACCCAGAACGCGACGATCGCTCGCATCGGCCGTCAGGTCGACGCTCAGCGCTCGGTGATCGCCCAAACCCAGAGTCAGGCCGCCACGGCCGAGGCGCAGGTCAATTCGGCCGACGCCGACATGCAGCGCGCGTCGCTCGAGTATGAGCGTTCGCAGAAACTCGCCGAGACCAATTTCGGCTCACAGCAACGCCTCGAACAGGCGCACGCGGATCGGGACCGCACTGTCGCGGCCAAGGCCGCCGCGGTCGCCGCGGTCGCCAGCGCCGAAGCCGCGGTCAATGGCGCCAAAGCCAATCTCGATGTTCTCTCCGCCCAAAAGGTCGAAGCGGAACGTACGCGTGGCGAATTGGAGACCGCCCTCGCCAAGGCCGAGCGCGATCTGAGCTTCACGACGATCACAGCGCCGTTTGACGGCGTCGTCGGCAATCGAGCCGCACAGCTCGGCGAATATGTCCAGACGGGCACGCGGCTGCTCGCGCTCGTGCCGCTGGCCAGCGCCTATGTCGACGCTAATTTCAAGGAGACGCAACTCGCCTCGATCAAGCCTGGCCAGAAGGTAGATATCGCGGTCGACTCGCTCGATGGGCGCATCGTGCAAGGTACGGTCGTATCCGTCGCGCCGGCTTCCGGTTCGATGTTTTCTCTGCTGCCGCCGGACAATGCGACCGGCAATTTCACCAAGATCGTGCAGCGCGTGCCGGTTCGCATCGCGCTTCCCGCCGATGCTTTGCGCACCGGCTCGCTGCGACCCGGCCTGTCTGTCGTTGCGTCCGTCCATACGCGCGACGATAGCGCGCCGCGCCCGACCCTGCTGACGCTCCTGGGCTTCGGCGCCCAGGCTTCGCAATCGCAAATCAAACACGACTGATTTTTCGAGGGCTCATCCGATGAGCAATACGTCTGTCGTCGTCGGCGCGCCGCCAAGAGCCGCGGCGGCCCCGCCGGCCGCCGCCGATAGGCTTGATCCGCGCAAGCTCGTCGCTTTCATTTTCATGGTCTTCGGCATGTTCATGGCGATTCTGGACATCCAGATCGTCTCGGCGTCGCTGTCGGAGATTCAGGCGGGCCTTTCCGCCTCATCCGATGAGATCACCTGGGTTCAAACCTCCTATCTCATCGCCGAAGTGATCATGATCCCGCTTTCGGGATTCCTGTCGCGCGTGCTCTCGACGCGCATGATTTTCTTCATCTCGTCGGCAGGCTTCACCTTGATGAGCTTCTTCTGCTCGCGGGCGACCTCGATCGACGAAATGATCTTTTGGCGCGCGCTGCAAGGCTTCATCGGCGGTGGCATGATCCCGACCGTCTTCGCCTCGGCCTATACGATCTTTCCGCGCAGCAAGATGTCGCTGGTCGCGCCGATCATCGGCCTCGTGGCGACGCTCGCGCCGACGATCGGCCCGACCGTCGGCGGCCTGTTGACCGATTGGTACTCCTGGCATTGGCTGTTCCTCGTCAACATCCTGCCGGGGATCGTCGTCTCGGCAGCGGCGTGGTTCCTCATCGATTTCGACGAGCCCGATTATTCCCTGCTGAAGAATTTCGACTGGACCGGCCTCATCTCCATGGCGGCGTTCCTCGGCGCGATGGAATATGCGCTGGAGGAAGGGCCGTCGAAGGACTGGCTGCAATATCAGCCGGTCGCCAATGCGCTGATGATCTCGGTGATCGGCGGCGTCGTGTTCTTTTGGCGCGCTTTCACGGCGCGCCAGCCGCTCGTCGATCTTTCGACCTTCCGCGACCGCAACTTCTGGACCGGCTCGCTGCTGTCTTTCGTCCTGGGCATCGGCCTCTACGGCCTCACCTACATCTATCCCGTGTACCTCGCCTCGGTGCGCGGCTACACGCCATTGATGATCGGCGAGACGATGTTCGTTACTGGCGTGTGCATGTTCATTTGCGCGCCGATTTCAGGCCGGCTGATGACGAGGGTCGATCCGCGCCTGATGATCGCCGTCGGCTTCGTTGGTTTCGCCATCGGCACCTGGCAGGCGTCCTACATCACCGCCGATTGGGACTTCTACGAATTGCTGGTCCCGCAGATTTTCCGCGGTTTCTCGCTGATGCTCTGCATGGTGCCGATCAACAATCTCGCACTCGGCACCATGCCGCCGCAGAAGATGAAGAACGCTTCCGGCCTCTTCAACTTGACCCGCAATCTCGGCGGCGCCTTCGGCCTTGCCGGCATCAACACCCTGCTCGACAAGCGCATGGATCTGCATATCGAGCGCTTGCACGAGGCTGTTTCCTGGGGTCGTTCCGCTGCGGATGAAACCATGGCCAATATGACCGCGGCTCTCGCCGCTCGCGGCTCCGACGCCGCTCTGGCGGCGACGAAGCAATTGTCGCTGATGGCGCGCCGCCAAGCCGAAGTGATGGCGCTCGGCGACGTCTTTCTCGCGCTGACGGTGATCTTCGTGGCGCTGGTTGCGCTCGCCCCGATCATGCGCCGCCCGCAAATGGCCGGAGGCGGCGGCGGGCACTAGGGGTTGGTCGGGGGGCGGCTTATCGCTGTTCGTAGTCGATACGTACGAAGCGCTGGGAACCTCTATTGCCGTTGCTCTGTGCTGTTTTCACAATCCACAAGGACGAGAGGTCGCGCTCCCTCCCTGCTCGCGTCGCAAGCTAGATTATGCGTTTCATATCATCGGCTTACCGCAATCGAGCCGAAAAATTTCTTCTCAGTCTGCTCAGTTTCCGCTATAATCGACGCTCTTTTTAAGATGAGGAGACAATTGCTACGCCGCGCCCGGATGATCGAAAGTACGAGGCGCGCGCAACCAAATTTTTTCAGCTCTAACCCATTGAAATCGCCCAAAACGGCCAAAGAAAAGTTTGGAAAAATTTCTTGGGCGCGTTGCGGGCGCCCTGAAAAGAAAGGGATTTTTCTGGCGCGATTTGCGTTTTTTTGGCGCTTTCTAGGATTTCCAAACTTTTTGTCGCCGGGCCTGTTTATGGCCCGAGCGAACGCGACAGATCCATTCGCAGGACATCGCCTACGAGAGGATTGCTTCGCCTTGCTCGCAATGGCGGGTGTTGGCGACGAACGGCGGCGCCTTACGAAAAGTACCCCCAGGTCGACACCCCGACGCCAACCGCCGCGAAAGCCAAGGAGCCGTAGAACAGCCAACTCTTGCGCGTCAACACGGTGATCGAGGCCAGAGCGACCGCGACTTGCATCAACGTCACGCCGAGCGCCATGCGTTCATGCGGGAGGATATTCTTCTCGGCTTTTTCGTTCGCTTCTTTCGCCTCTTTCTCGAAATCCTTGGCCCTTTCGGCGATATCGCCCTTCTCCTTGCTGTAACGGTCGCCTTCCGCAGCAAGCTTTGTCTTTTGGGCGTCATCCGCCACGACGGCGGCGAGGTTCTTCGAAAGAAACTCCCGCGTACTTTTGGCTTGGTACTCCGCCCACAGGTCGGAGGCTTTCGCCTGGGCGGAGATGGAATCGTTCTTCAAAAACATCGCTTCGGTCGACACATGGCCGGCCTGATAGCCGAAGAGCGCCCCGATCGTCGCGAGCAAAGCAGTGACGATGGCGACTCGCTGCGCGAGGCCTTCATCGCCGCCGCGCTCGGCCATTTCATTCACCATCTCTTCATGCGCGGCATGAACGTGAACGCCAACATGTTCCGACATAATCAACCCCCAGGAATCGAATTCGTCTCAGACCAAGACGCTTTTTAAAATGTGCAGGCGATCACGGCGCTGGCGATGTCGAGCGCGCGCGACGGAACGGCGGCGCGTCGTCTTCGTCCTCTTCTCCGGACAAAGAGGGCGCAAAAGCCTCGCGTTTCGCCGGCGGATTCAGCTTCGTCACGACCGACGGCGCCTCCTCTTCATGGCCCGTCAATCGCAGCACGTCGGCGCCGAGCTTGACGATCGCCTCGCGCAATTCGCGGTCGCTTTCCGGCTTCGCCGGCGCCTTGGCGAGATCGCGACCGATCTCCTCGACGCGCACAAGACGATCGGCGAGTTCGCGATTGAGGCGATCCTTTTCGCCGAGCGCTTCTTCCATCGTGGTACGATCAGCGAGTTTCTCGCTCGCCTCGCGCGCCCCCCCTGCCTCCATCGCGGCGAGCTTGAGTTTGAACGCCTGCGCCTGGTCGGCAAGACGCGCCTCCAAACCCGCGGCGCGCGTCTCCAAACCGGCGATGGCGGCACGCTGTTCGTCCGCGCGCGTTTCCGCCTTCATGGCGATTTGCCGGCGAAGCGCGATTTCGGCGGCGGCGCGGTCGGCCTGCGCGGCCAAATCGTGTAACGCCACACGGCTCGCGCCAAGTTCGGCCTCCATCGCTTGGACTTCCTGCGCCCTCGCCGCCAATTCCTCATGCAGCAATGAGACCTCGCGCTCGGCCGCCATTTTTTTTTCATCGAGCGCCGCGCGCTTGATCTCGCGGCCGAGCGCTGCGCGCTCCTCTGCGAGGTCCCTTTGCAAAGTTTCGATGCGACGTTCGAGCCGCCGTTGCGCCACCGAATGTTCGGCGCGCAATTGATCGCGTTCTGCTATGGCTTCGCTCACCGAAAGCGGTTGCTGCAAACGCGTACGCCGTTCCGCCAGGCGCAGGGCCCGTCGCCAAAAGGCCGGCAGAATAAGCATCATGACGAGCCCGGCGGCCAGGAGCCCCGCCACGAAATACATTGCCTGCTCGACCAATGCGGCTCACCTGATTGCGAAGAGCGATCCACCATCGCACGACGCGAGGGGCAAGCAAAGCGCTAGCACCCTATTGGGGAAAGCGAAACGCCGCGCTCAGAAGGGATTCCAAGTCGCCCGCGGCGTGAACTTCAGATAGCTGAGATTGACGCCAAGGCGCGCGCCGACCCCGGTGCGAATGGGGACGACAACCACCCCATCTGCGCCAAGCGCCGTGAAGCCGAAACCGCCGACGAAATAAGCCGAACCGTCGAGGCCGCCGTAACGACGGAAAATCGCGTCGACGGCCGGCAAATTATAGACCAGCATCATCGTCCGATCGCCGTCCGCGCCGGCGTCAAAGCCAAGCGAAGGCCCCTGCCAATAGACGCGCTGGTCGCCGGCGTTGCGCGTATACATCTTGCCTTCGCCGTAACGCAGGCCGCCGACGAAAGCCGCGGACGCCTCCTGCCCCAGGATGTAGCCATTGGGCTGTCCCCAGCGGCGTCCCGCTTCCTCCACCGCTTGAGCGAGACCGCGGGAGATTGCGCCAAAGAAACGATGGCCGCTGTCGACCAATTCATCGGTCGAAAACGGCGGCGGCGGCTCCGCATGCGCTGTTTCGACGACCGATAAGACGCCAAGGCTGGCGGCGGCGCCCGCCAACATCTGTCGCCGCGTAAAATTCGGCATTGCTTTGTCTCCATGCCGGCCGGCGGCCCGCCACGCGGCGAGCCGATTCGCGCATCAATATGTCGTCCAGACGTCAGAATGTGGGCGCCGGACCGCGCGAGTTTCGGCCCATGTTGTTGAAGGTTCGTTAAGCATGGCCAAGCCTGGCCGGAAGCTGAGGATCGCCCCAGGCGATAAAGCCGCCATTGCGAAAGCCGTTCGCGCTCTTGCCGTAACGGAGCGGACCGCCCTCGGTTGAAAGCACTGTCCCTCCGGCAGCCAGAAGGATCGCCTCGCCTGCCGCCGTGTCCCATTCCATGGTCGGGCCAAAACGGGGATAGACGTCCGCTTCCCCCTCGGCGAGCACGCAGAATTTCAGCGACGAACCCGCCGATCGCCGTTCGCCGATTGGCAATTTGGCGAGAAACGTTTCGGTCGGAGCGTCGCAATGCGAACGGCTCGCCAAGGCGACGAGGCCTTCGCTGGGCGCCGGGCGTGTCTTTAGAAGCTTTCGCGCGGATGGTCCGGGAATTGGCGCGCCGACAGGCGCGTGACAACTGAAGGCGCGCTCGCCGGCCAGCCATAATCGGCCGATCGCAGGAGCGTAAACCGCGCCAGCGGCGACCGAGCCCTCGCGTATGAGCGCGATGTTGATCGTGAATTCGCCATTGCAGGAGATGAATTCGCGGGTTCCGTCGAGCGGATCGACTAATATGAATTGCGCGCCGATCTGAGGGCGCTCCCCCCGCGCCGCCGATTCTTCAGCTATAACCGGCATGTCGCTAGCCCGATCCCGCAGCAATTCGAGAATGAGCGCCTCGGCGCGTTCGTCGGCGACCGTCACCGGGCTTTGATCGCTCTTGGAGCGCACCTGACAATTCTTCGAATATTCGGCCATCACCACAGGACCGGCGGCCAGCGCGATCTCCGCGAAAAGCTCGGCAATCCCGTCACGTGGGGCGACGCTAAGATCGAGGCGTCGCGCGGCGTGGTTCTGTTCGAGCGTGGCGTTCATAGCGAGGATGGTTCCTTCAACAACGCTTCCTGGCCCTCGGATCAGCCATATCCGCAAAGCCCTTGCTATCTTTTCTCACGGCGCTCATGCAAATGAGCGGCCCCTCAAGCCTCGTGGTTGATTCGCGCGGCCGCTCGTCGCTTTAAGGCGGCTACGGCCGGGAACGACCGCGTCAGTGATCACAGGAATCGCTCAATGACAACTTTCGTTCTCGATGGACTGGATCTTGCGTCTTTGGCGTGTTCGCGCGTCTGTCACGACGTGATCAGCCCGGTCGGGGCGATCATCAATGGCTTGGAAGTCCTCGACGAGGAAAATGACGCCGAAATGCGCCAGATCGCGCTCGATCTGATCAAGAAAAGCGCCGCTTCCGCGTCGGCTCGCTTGCAATTTTGTCGGCTCGCTTACGGCGCTGCGGGTTCGGCGGGCGCGACGATCGACACCAACGATGCCGAGACGGTGACGCGCGGCCTGATCAATGACGAGCGCACCAAGCTCGTCTGGAACGGCCCGCGCCAGATGGCGCCGAAAAACAAGGTCAAATTGCTTTTGAATCTCTGCGTTCTGGCCTTCGCGGCCATCCCGCGCGGCGGCGTCGTTACAGTGGATTTCAAGGGCGAAGGGGACGCGCTCGAGGCCACAGTCGAAGCCAAAGGCGTCAACGCCCGCCTCGCGAAGGGCGCGGCGGCCTTGATCGCCGGCGAGCCGGAAAACGGCGTCGTCGACGCCCACTCGATCCAGCCTTATTTCGCCGGCGTGGTCGCGCGATCTTGCGGCATGACGGTCGCAGTCGAGAGCGAGGCCGAGGTCGTGACCTTCCGAGCGACGCAGGCGGCGGCGCAAGTCTAGGCCAGGCGGCCAGCCGGTTTTCGCGGCCTGGTTGCATTCCCGCGTCCGATTTCAACGCTCCTTAACTTCCTAGCGCCAATATAGGCGGCTGCGAGAGCTTCGCGCCGACGACGCCAGTGTGACGACAGGCGTTTGATTAAGCGCTTGTTAACCATATTCGCTCTCGACTGAACCGCGGTTGTGCGTCGGACGAGGCGATTTCGGGAGATTTTGGGATGAAGCAAGTTCTTGTCGTCGACGATTCGCCCGTCATTCGCAAGACGGCGCGCCGCATCCTCGAAGGGCTGAACTTCCAGACTTCGGAAGCTGTCGATGGTCAGCAGGCCCTTAGCGCCTGCTCCTTCCTGATGCCCGACGCCATCGTTGTCGATTGGAGCATGCCCGTCCTCGACGGCTTCGAATTCATGAAGCAATTACGCAAGATGCCGGGCGGAGAAAAACCGAAAATTCTCTTCTGCACCAGCGAATATGACGTCGCTCAAATCGCGCGCGCCATGCATGCCGGCGCCGACGACGTGCTGATGAAGCCCTTCGACAAGGACATCGTGAAAGCGAAGTTCGAGGAAGTCGGCATCGCTTGAGCGTACGAAAAGCTTCCGCGCGTCCAGCGCGGAAGCGTCACGCTTTGTTGGACTCTTAACGGAGCCGGTTATTCGCCTGCGGGCGCCTCGCTCGGATCCTGCTGATCCTGCGTCTCTTCGCGCTGATCGCCGCCCTCATTATCGAAATTGAAGTTCGGCCGCGGCCGCCGACGCCTGCCGCGGAAGCGCGGCTCAGCCTCACCTTGCGGCAATGGGGCAGCCTCTTGCGCCTCCGGCGTCACGTTGCCGACCGGCAATGCCTCGTCGTTTTCAGGCGCCGGCGCGACGCGTACGGGCGCGCTGATGAAGGACGGCAAACCGGGCGGCGGCGCTATGGGCTGTGGCGCGTCTCCGCGCATCGGCTGCTGATCTCGGTCCCGATACGGACGGAACGAACCGCGATTGTCGCGACCGCCGCGATTGTCCCGTTGATCTGGCCGATCCTGCCGGTCTTGGAAGGGCCGGTCAGGACGCGGACCGCGATTGTCGCGCTGATCCATTCGGTTGTTTGGCCGACCGCCCTGATAGGGTCGCTCCATGCCTTGCGCTTGCCGATCGCCGCCGTTTTCGTACGGCGGACGTTCTTGGAAGGGCTGCCCTTGCGGCTGCGGCCCATTGCCGAAACTCGGCTGGTTGTTGTGAATCGGCGCGCGTTCAATCGGCGAGGCGAAGCGATCTGAAAGACCGCCGACGTCGTCGTCGTCGTCCATCTCCTCGTTCTCGCCCTCGATTTGCGGACGACCGAAGCCTGCCTGCATCTGCTGTTGAGCAGCCTGCGCAGAGGCGATGATCCTGAAATAATGTTCGGCGTGCTGAAGATAATTCTCCGCGCCGACCGGATCTCCGCTGGTGTGAGAGTCGCGCGCAAGCTGAAGATATTTTTCTGCGACATGCTGCGCATTGCCGCGAATTTTAACGTCCGGTCCATTTGATTCGTAGGACCGCGTCAGCGGATTGGGGCCGCGCCGATTGTTGTTGCGGCCCCTCATGCGCTTATTCTGACCTGGTCTCATTGAAGTTCCTTAGTTTCCCACGCTCTTTCGCGCATTAGCAATTCTTGAAAGGTTCGAATTCGCGGCGCGACCGCCATTCGTCGCCCGCCCCCGCGGACGACGTCGCGCCGAACGACCCCGAAGGGTACGTGCCGCCCCCGGCGCGATCCCGACAAAATGCGCCGATCAACTCGCGGACAGTGGATGCGTCAATTCGCCGCTAGTGATCGCGCGTCTTGCCGGCGGGCTATGTCTCTCTGCTTATCGTCAAATCTCAAGCGTTCGATGGCGCTGGCGCTATGCAGGCGCCAGCTTACCCGGCGGCTGCACGACTTTCGCTCGGACTACGAGGCGAAGACGATTCTGACGTAATCACTAGTCTTTTTTTTGCTCCTCGCCAAGTGGCATCTTCCAAAAGCGCAAATTCATCTGTGAGAAGAACCCGTCCCTGAACCATTCGGTCGCGTCCGCCAAGGTCGCGCCGTGTGGTCAAATCGCCCAAGCCTGCCTCCGCCAAGATCGCTTTCACAGGCTCAGCCTGCGCGGCGCCGATTTCCAAGTAGAACACGCCGCCCCTCGATTCGACGACACCTCCTAGCGCAGCGCCGATCGCACGATAAGCGTCCAGCCCATCGCGCCCTCCATCGAGGGCGACGATAGGATCATGATCGCGAACCTCCGGCGCCAGTCCATTAATATCGCCGCTGGCGATATAAGGCGGATTCGAAACCACGATATCGAAGCGGTCATCCAAAGCAGCGGTCCACGCGCCGACAACGACAGCCGAACGGTCGGCGAATCCCAATGTAGAAAGATTGCTGCGGGCGACTTGCGCTGCAAGGGGCGATATATCAAGCCCAAGTCCGAAAGCATTCGGCAATTCGCTGAGCAATGCGCAAAGCAGCGCGCCGGACCCTACGCCGATGTCGAGAATTCGTAGCGGTTCGTCGCGACGCGGCGC
>JASLHV010000246.1 GCA_030153205.1 Roseiarcus sp.
CCGCATTGCTCGCTCGGGCCGTAGACGCGGCGAAGGTGGCGTTCGTGCCGGGCGGCGCGTTCTTTCACGATGGTAGCGGCGCAAACACGATTCGTCTTTCGTACTCATTGCCGAAGAAAGATCGGATCGAGACTGGGATAAGACGGCTTGCGGGTATGCTATGACCGGGGCCTCGTCGGCGCCATTCCTGCCTCGTACCTCGTGACTAGGGGGAAGCTCATGATCAAATTTTATTCCCGACGTTATCGCGTCCACCGGGAGGGTCGGGCCAGTCGATCGGCGCTTCGGGAACAACGGAGCCGCCAGCCTCGACCGTCGTCGAAACTACTCCTCCGCCGAAGTGAACAACATGGCCGCTGTTTATAAAAGGTAGAGGAAATGGGTGACCATTCGAGGTCATGGCGAATGCGGTCCCTCCTAACCCACATAGGAATATTTGAGCTGCCGTCGTGAGGAATTCCTTTCCTCCAGGCTCCGCTCCGACTTCGCATCCGTTGAAATAAAGCCGAGCGCCTGGATAGAGAAATAGCCGATGAAGATTACGGCCTTCGCAGCGTTTCCTTATTCCGGAAGCGTCAATCAGGTCGCCAATTTTTCCTCCAGAGTTTAATATGATGTTTCCGGGATAGCCGTGGGTCGTGACGACCCCGCGCCGGAAGAAAGTACCTTCACTAACCAGTCCCGTCAGCTTGTTGACGAGATCAACAAGATTTCCAGTATGGGCGATTGTCAGGCTTGCGTCGTCGCGATCTTCGGCAAAATCGATCGTCGCGTCATAAATATAGAGCAAATCGAGTAGCTTCATTTGAATCTCCCGGCGTTGAAGCGCTCCCGGAAACCGGAGACGCTTGACCTTCGCTACTCCAACCGTACTAGCACCGAATCCGTCGCGCCTTTGGCGTCCATCACGGAAACGCGCGCGAAGCCTGCGCCGTCGGGCCGCCAAGCGGATTGCCGTCGCGCATCGGGCGCGCTGATCGGCGCGCCATTGACGAACCAGGTCAGTGGCGGGGCGCCCCCGAGCGCCTTCAGTGATAGGCGACTCTCTCGCGCGCCTTGCATCAGGCCGAGATCGACACGCGCGCCATCGGGCGGATAGGCGATCTTCAACACTGGGATTGCCGTCGCCGCGAGTGTTTTGGGAGCGTCCTTCCGCAAATGGCGAAGTGGCGGCGGCAGGTCGGCCGTCGTCGCGGCGCGCAATATTCCCTTCGGCGCGGCGATGTGTTCGACGTCACGGCCGAGCCGGGCGAAGGCGTCGAACAGGATCGGCGCCGCTGCCTGCCGACCCACAAGGCCCGGCACGGCGCCGTTATCGGGCCTTCCAGTCCAGACCGCGATAGTCGTACCTTTGTCGAAGCCGATCGCGAGGGCGTCGCGAAAGCCGTATGACGTTCCGGTCTTGAAAGCGATCCGGCCTGACAGGGCGTTAGCGGGAGGCGGCGCGCCCCGCAAGATATCCTCGACATAATAGGCGGCGACGGCGTCCGTGACGCGGCGCGGACCGCCCGAGCGCGCCGCGTCGAGCTGTTCGACAAGAGGCGGCGCTTCGCCGCCGCGGGCAAGGCCGACATAGAGATGCGCGATGTCCGTCAGCGTAATACCCAGACCGCCGAGGCCGATGGCGAGGCTTGGCGGCGAATCTTTCGGCAAGACGACATCGGCGCCGGCGCTCTTCAGCCGAGCGAGAAAGGACATCGGCCCGATGTCGGCGAGCAATTCGATCGCCGGCAGGTTAAGCGATTGTTGCAGGGCCTGGCGCGCCGTTACCGTGCCTTGGTAGCCGAGATCGAAATTCTCCGGCGCATAAGAGCCGTACCTTGCTGGCCGGTCGAAGAGAATTGTCTCGGGATGGGCGACGCCTTCCTCGAAAGCAAGCGCATAGATGAAAGGCTTCAAAGACGAGCCGGGCGAACGCGGCGCTCTCGTCATGTCGATCGACCCGCCGCGCTCGACGGAAAGATAGTCAGCCGCGCCTACGCGCGCGCGGATTTCGCCGCTTTGATTGTCGACCGCGACAAGGGCGACGGAAATCTTGGGGCCAAGCCGCTCGGCCGCCTCGCGCGCGAGCTGCTCGAATTTTTCCTGCAAACGCGCGTCGATCGAAAGGCGGATGACGCGCGCTTTGGGATCGGCCGCGACCGCTTCCTCAGCGGCGTGCGCAGCCAGCATCGGGAACGGCTTTTTATCGTGCGGCACGAGTTCACGCTTCGCCGCATCTCCCTCCTGCGCCAGAATGACGCCGCGCTCCACGGCGCGATCGATGACGCGGTTGCGGGCCGCGCGCGCAGCATCGGGCGAGCGGTCGGGCCGTCGCGCCTCCGGCGACTGCGGCAAGGCGACGAGCAACGCCGCCTCGGCAATGCTGAGACGCCGCGGCTCCTTGCCGAAATAGGCGAGAGACGCCGCCCGCACCCCCTCGATATTGCCGCCGAAAGGCGCTAACGCGAGATAGCGGTCAAGCACGCCTTGCTTGGAGACCAGACTCTCCATCTGCAGCGCTCGCGCGACTTGGCGCAGCTTTGCAGAGAACGAACGTTCTTCGCGCGGCTCGATTAACCGCGCAACTTGCATCGTCAGCGTCGAGCCGCCCGACACGATGCGGCCCCGCGTCGCCATCTGGAAAGACGCGCGGACCATAGCGCGCCAATCGACGCCGTCATGGTCGTAGAAACGCCGATCTTCATAGGCGAGGAGCATCGCGATATAGCGTTGATCGACCTCGCCGCTTTTGACGGGCAAGCGCCAGCGCCCGTCGGGCTGCGTGAAGGCGCGCAAGAGTCGTCCCTCGCGATCGACGACGATTGTTGAACCTTCGCGCTGCGACGCAAGATCGATCGGCCCAAGCGCTTGTACGTAACTGATCCAGGCGCCGGGCGCGATCAGGCCGGCGAAGAAAATCGCCAAGCCGATGATCGCGAACCAGCGCCTGTCATTCTTCATTTGGCGACGACTTCGAGCGAGCCGAAAGCGGTGCGTCCGAAGCGCTCAGGCCGGTACATGTCCTCGGCCGTCGCCGGCGGATAGACATATTTTCCAGGCGCCACGGCGCGCACCACATAAGCCAGATTGAAGAACGCCGACTGCTCGCTGCTGCGGTCGAGCGCGGCGACAAAACGGTCGTCGCGATATTCGACATGGGCGGGATCGGCGTCCTTCTTCAGCCAGGAGAAGGCGTCGATATCGCCGCCGTCGACAAGGTTCGGATTGTCGATTTCGAGACCTGCCGGCAGGCGATCGACGACTAGCAGCCGCGCATATTTCGCTTGCGCCTCGGTCACTTTGAGCACCACGACGAAGCGGTCGCTCTGGGTGACGCGGCTGGCGTCGAACTTCGTCCCGTCGAGCTTGTAGAAGGCGCGCTCGATCTCATAGCCGGACGAAGCGGCCGGCTCGGGAACGATCGGAACGCCTGACGTCGTGATCACGGCCTGCGCGGGGCTCTGACTCGTGTTGACGATCGTCGACGGTTTGGCATCAAGGGCAAAGCCGCTCCATTTGCGATAGACGGCGCCGGTTACGCTTTGACCGTCGACCGTGAATTGATGGGCAGGCGCGCGGTCGGCCAAAGCTTCAGCCGCCAAGACCATCCAGGTGTTTTCCTGCGTGCTGATATAAGTACGGTCGGTGCGCGCTTTCTCGACGACCTGCGAGACTTGCACGATGGCGTCGTCGGCAACCTCGCCGCTCTTGAGATTCGCTTCGGCGAGCAGCGCGAGGGCGCCGGCGCCGTCACGCAGATGCGAGCCGTAATCAGGTCGCGAGTAGCCGTCGTCGACCTGCGTGTGCAACGTATTCACCGCCGCTGCGAACACTTTTCCCGCTCGGGTGCGATCGCCCAGCATCGCCAAAGCGGCTGCGAGCTGCGCGCTTGCCAGCGGCGTCTTGAACGCGTCGAGCTTCGTATCGACGAGATAGCGCAGGTCGCTAATTACGGGCCTGCCGTTGCGCGCCAGAACATAGAGCGCATAGGCGAGGGATTCGCCGGAGCCGGCGCCGGGATCGGAATTGTTGACGACTTCATTGCGTAGTCTCTCTAAGGCTTGGTCGAAGCCTTGCTGAGGCACGGCGAAGTCGCGCTCGCGCGCTCGCGTCAGGAAGTCTGTGACGAACGAGTCGAGCCACATATCATTGTCGTTCGCGCCCGCCTGCCAGAGGCCGAATGCGCCATTCGAATCCTGGCGCGACATCAGCCGCGCGATCGTGTCTTTGATCCGCCCGTCGATATCGGGGTCTATGCCGAGATTCTCGATCGAGGCGAGGCGGTTGTAGTAGAGGAGGGGCATCGCTCGGCTGACCAATTGTTCGGAGCAGCCGTAGGGATAGCGGTCTAGCGCCTGCAGCACCGCCGGCGCGTCAAGCGCGCCAAATGGGGACACCGCGACAGACACCGAGCCGGAGCCCGGTACGAAATCGGCGAGGAGATCGCTCGAAATTGTCTGGCTCGCGCCGCCGGCCATCATCCGGATGGTGCGGCGGTAGAGTTCCGGCGCGCCGGTCTCGACGCCCAGCACGAAATGCTGCTTGGCTTCGAGCTTGGGCCCGACGAGATCGAGATCGACGCTGGCCTTGCCGATGCCGACTGCGGTCAGGGGCACATTGAGTTGCGAGCGCTGATGGGCGTTGAGCTTGATGGTTTTGCTCATCGCGTCCGCGGGTACGGTGATTGGCCCGTGAATGTCGAGATCGACGCGATAGTCGCCCGGATCGCCCTCGACATTGTCGAGATCGATATGGAGTTGCGACCGATCACCGAGCGCCAGGAAGCGTGGCAGCGTGCCGGTCGCGACTACGGGATCGCGGATGATGACATTGGCTTCGGCGCTGCCGACTTTGGTCTTCGACCACGCCGCGACCATCACCCTCACCGAGCCGTTGAAGGCCGGCATGTCGAAGGAGACATTTGCAATCCCGTCTGCGCCAACTTTCACGACGCCGGAAAAGAGCGCGACCGGCTCCTGCGTCGGCAGGTTCCCCTCGAGTGAGGCGCTACCGTCGCCGCCGGAGCGGATAGCGCCTGCCGCGCCCTGCATGCCGTCGACAAGCAAGCCATAGATGTCGCGCACATCAATCGCGAGTTTGCGCTGACCGTAGAAGAAGTCGGCGGGATCCGGCGTCTTGTAATGCGTCAGGTTGAGAATGCCGATGTCGACTGCGGCCACGGTGACTTCAGCTTCCTCGCCTGCGGCGAGGCCGGCAAGCTTGATCGGCAGCTCGAGTTTCTCGCGAGGTCGCGCCTTTTCAGGCGCATTGATCGTGATGTCGAGTTTGCGCGCCGCTTGATCGATCGAGAACCAGGCGAGGCCGAGCGCTCGGCCGGGCATGCGCTTGGCGCTGACATCGAGCGGACGATGGGTTACGGCGATCGCATAGGCGCCCGGTCCCCAATTCGCGTCGACCTTAAAGGGGACGACATTGTCGCCATCCTTGAGATCGAGATCGATGAATTGATCGATCTTATCGCCGACGACAATTACGGTCGCCTTGCCGACATAGTGCGAGGCAATGCGAAGCTTCGCCTCTTCACCCGCGGCATAACTGGACTTATCGAGCGTCACGACGACATTGTCTGGCGTATCGGCGCTGGCGGTTCCGCCCCAGCCGACATCGAACGTGATGCTGGTCTGGTCGCCATCCGGCGACTTGATGTCGAGGCGATGACGACCCCAGCTCACATTGGCCGAAATGCGCGCGGCTTCGTCCGCGGTTATATCGACCGTACCGTCAGCAATGCGGCGCGACGATTTCACGGGCTCGTAAGTCCAGCGGCCGTCAGCGTTATACCATTGGTAGTCGTTGTCGATCTTGTAAAGCGACCATTCGATGTTCTTGCGCGCCACGCGCGAGCCGTCGGCCGCGACGGCGATTGCTTCGAACATCGCCGCGCCGCCCTGCGACAAGCTCTCGTCGAAGTCCTTCTTGACGCCGATCAAGGTCGATTTGGCCCGGATCGGCAGGGTGACGGTGCGTTCGACGGCGCGGCCGCCTGGCTCCGTGACATTCAGTGTGATCTTGGCCTCGAGGGGTCGCGCCGCCGTTCCTTCCGGTAGGTCGACAGAGACGTCGGCGTGACCTTTTTCGTCGGTTTGTACTTTGGCGTCGAGCTGGTTTGTGACCGCAGAGAACTCATCGTCGGCAAGGCCGGCCGCGTAGTCGGGATAGCCCGTCAGGGATGCGCCCTCGACGGCTTGCAAAGTAATGGAGCCCGATACGTCGAGGCCCGCCGCTGGCGCGCCGTAGAGGAATTTGGCGTCGACGGCGATCTCGGCAGGCTCGCCCTGAGTCAGCACTTGCTGCGCGGGCTTCAATTGTACGTCGAGACGCTCAGGCACATAGTCTTCGAGCATGAAATCCGTTTCGCCGATGCTCGGACCTTTGGGATCAGCGTAGATTTCGACCCGCCATGTGCCCGCAGCGGCGCCAGGCAGCAACGCCAGCGCATAAGCGCGGCCGCCCTCGCCTTGATCAGGCAGGGTAACGCGCTTGTATTCGACGCCGTCCGGTCTTTTCGCGACCAGCGTCAGCGGCAGGTTCGGCACGGCGACGCCCTTGGCGTCGCGAAGGAGGGTCGTGACGAAGACCGTCTCGCCGGAGCGATAGACGCCGCGCTCCGTGAAGACGAAAGCGTCGAGCGCTTTTGGCGAGTCGCGACCGGTGACGCCGCGATCGCTGAGATCGAAAGCGCTCTGCAACAAGCTCAGGAAATTATAGTCGCCGTCCGATGTCGCCGCGACGATCAAGCTCGGCGCCGAGCCGCCGGTTCCCCGCGTCAGGCCGGGATCGAAAGCGACGCGTCCTTGCGCATCAGTCGTCTTGGACGCAAGAATTTCGTTGTTGCGCGCGACAAGCCTGATTTCGACGCCGGCGAGCGGCGCGGCGGTCGCGAGCGAGCGCACCATAGCGTGGAGGCCGTCATCGCCCGATAAAGTAGAAAGGCCGAGGTCGGAGACGACCAGCCATTGCGTTGCGAGTTCGCCGCCGGAATCGTCATCGTCGGTACCTTCGGCGGCCTTCTCCTTCAGGCCTTTCCAAGGTTGCGCCGTCATCACATAGACGCCCGGATCCAGTTTACCGACCGCGTCCAGGATCGGGAAATCGGTGACGACTTCCTTGTTGAGCTCGGAGGAGACGTCCATCGACCCCGTCCAGACTTTCTTTCCGTCTGTGTCAGAGATTTCTCGGCCGCGATAGCTGGCGATCTGTTTCAGAAAATCATCGCGTTGGACCGTCGCGAGCAGATTGCGGTCGCCGATGCGATAGACATCGATAGAGACTTTTGCCGTGTTGACGGTGACGAGCGGCGCGCCTTGCTGTCCAACGCGCGGCAGAACGTAGCTCTTTCCGGAGAAATGGACCTGTGGCGAGCGATCGCGAACATAGATTTCGTAATCGGCTGATTTGAGCAGCGCCTCGCCGACGGTGGATGGGAGGCCCTCGCGAATGACGATGGCGTAATGCTCGCCATGCTTCAGGCCTTCGACGCAAAGCTGCTGATCTTCGCTGCTGATCGCGCCTGTCGCTGCGCCGGAGACGGCGACATACGGCGCGAAATCCGTTTTCCGCGCGAGCGGATCAGAGAACTGGAAACATACACGCGGCGACGCGGAATCGTTGTCGACTTTATAGTCGGTAATGCGGAAGCCGTGCTTCTCGCGCATGTCCTCATAAACGGCCTGGGTGTCGGCGTCGTCGCGGCGATCGAGACTGGCGCGATAGGCGTCGAGGGCAGGGCGCCACAATTCGCGCCGCGCCATCAAATTGCCAAGGAGAGCCAGCGCCTCCGCTTGCAGGGCGGGCGTGCCTACCCGCTCGTAAGCAGCGTAGGCCGCCGTCACGCCACGCTCGCGCAGGAAATAGCGATCGCTGAACTGGGCGTCGTCGGCGCTGATCGCAAGCCGGGCGAGGGCGAGCCAATTGGCGGCGTCTTTGGGATTGGCGGCGACCGCAGCGGCGGAGAGTTTCTCTGCGAGCCTGAAGTCGCTTTTGGCGATGGCCGCGGTGATTTCCCGCCGCAATTGCTCGGGCGCTTTGCCTTGCGTCTGCGCGCCCGCCTTGGCTGCTTCGCCTTTTAGGGTCTCGACGAGATGGACCGCGTCGCTCGCGAGGTAATCGCGGACGAAGGGCTTGATGTCGGCGGCCTCCGCCGCGACGCTGACAAGACCGAAAAGGACGATGAAAAGCGTGCGGAGCCAGAAGCGCATGAAACGGATCTCGCGTGGGCTGGAGAAAGCAGCATAAACAATTACGGTCTGATCCGGCAGACCGTAAATTCGGGTCCGACGGCCGCGCAACACAATGAGCTATGCGGCCGGCGACGTCATCCGTATGACGAGGGCGCTTGCGATGCTAATCTCGAATGGGCGCCGGCGAAGCGGCCGCCGCCAGGAGGGGCGAATGCCGAATTTTCGAAGGCGCTGGCGGGGCCTCATATTCGCGGCGGCGCTAGCTAGCGGAGCGGCGGCTTTCGCGGCGCCGAGCGGAAATCCGCCTGCGCCGCCGGCGAGCGCAACCGATCAGGTCTTCGAATCTCAAAAGACCGCCTTCGACGCTCTTCCGGAAGCGGATCGTCGGGGGATTCAGGACGCCTTGATCTGGACCGGCGACTATAATGGCGTCGTCGACGGCGCTTTCGGCAAGCGCACACGCGATTCGATCCTCGCCTATCAAGGCGCCATCAAAACGGCGACCACCGGCATTTTGGACTCAGCACAAATTGCGGCGCTTGTCGCTACCGCCGACAAGGCTAAGGCCGCTGTCAAATTTCAACCGCTCGCCGACGACAAGACCGGGATCCGAATCTCCGCGCCGCTGAAGCTGCTCGACAAACGCTCGGCGGTCGCAACCGGCGCGCGTCTCGCCAATACGGATGCGACAGCCACTCTCGACTTGACGAGCCTTGGCGGCGCAGACGCCAATCTCTCGGCGCTTTTTGCCCGGCTCTCCGATGATGCGCCGGGCAAGAAGGTGACGCTGAAAATATCGCGACCCGAGTTTTTCGTCGTCTCCGGCGAAGAAGGAACGCGCAAATTCTATGCGCGCTACGCCAAGGCGCCGGCGAATTGGCCTGACTCCACGTTGATCCACGGCTTCACGCTGACTTATCCGATGAGTTCGACCAGCTTCGATCGGCTGGGCGTCGCTATCGCCAATAGTTTCGAGCCATTCCCACCCGCGACCGCGCCGACCGCAAACGCCGGCGCGACGCCAAAGCCAATTCCAACGGCAACACCCGTCCTCGCCCCGCCAAAGCCCACTTTGGCCGCAAGCGGGCTGATCGTCGCCGCGGGACAAGCGTTGACAGCTATCGACTCCGTCGCCTGTCCGCACCCGAGCGTCGAGGGCAAGGCGGCCAAGTTCTTGCGCGAAGATAAGCAAAGCGGGCTCGGCCTGATTGGCGCAAGCTTCGCGCAAAGCGCGCCCATGAGCGCGCCGGCGCTCGGCGCAATGGGCGACGACCTGGTTGCGCTGACCTATTCGGGCGATGAGGGCGCGAAGCCTGAGCTCAATGTCGCCACTGTTGCGGTGCTGACGAAGGACGAGGCGCGGCCTGTGCTCTTAGCTTCGCTGCCTCAGAACGCCGCGGGCAGCCCCATCTTCGATCGCAAGGGCGGTCTGGTCGCGATTGTGGCGCGCGCCGCATCGGAGGCGAAGACCGTGGCGGGGGTGACGCCGCTGGCGCCGCATCCGGTCATCGGCGCCGCCGACATCGAACGCTTCCTCGCCAGCGCGGATGTGACCGTAGCGAAAGCTTCTGACGAGAACGCGAGCGCTGTCGGGCGCATCGTCGCGGACAAGCGCCCGCTCATCGTTCCGATTCTTTGCAACTGACGGCAGGCGGCTCTTTTGCGAATTTTGGTCTTCGACTCCGGCCTTGGCGGACTGACGGTGTATCGCGAAATCGCCAAGGCGCGGCCAGGCGATGAGCTTTTCTATGTCGCGGATGACTCGGCTTTTCCTTATGGCGCCTTGGCTGAAGGAAAGCTCGTCGAGAGGGTCGTCTCGGTTATGGACGATCTTGCGCCCGCGCTTCGCCCCGACCTCATCGTAATTGCTTGCTACACAGCCTCGACTCTCGTCCTTGCGCCATTGCGAGCGCGCTTTCCGTCGATTCCATTCGTGGGAACTGTTCCGGCGATCAAACCTGCGGCCGCGTGGTCGCGCTCGCGGCTCATCAGCGTGCTTGCCACGCCTGGAACGGTAGCGCGCGATTATACGCGGGCGTTGGTCCACGAATTCGCCGGCGATTGTCAGGTCCAGCTCGTCGGCGCGCCGAACCTTGCCCGCCTCGCAGAGGACCTTATGAGGGGATTGCCTGTCGCCGATGCAGAGATCGCGTCGGAGATCGCGCCCTGCTTCGTTGCCCGCGATGGGCGGCGAACCGATATCGTCGCCCTGGCTTGCACGCACTATCCTTTGCTCGTTGACCATTTCGCCCGTCTTGCGCCCTGGCCCGTCGATTATATCGATCCTGCGCCAGCCATCGCGCGGCGAGTCGATCAATTACTAGTTGGGGCGCCGGTCAGCGCGCCCATGGCTCGCGAAGGCCCGGCGCCTTTTATTTTCACCAGCGCCGCTGCGCCGACCGACGCATTGACCAAGGTCTTGCAACACTTTGGGTTGGAGGTACGTAGTCTCGCCGAAATGGTTGAAACTTCGGTCTAAGGATGGAGCTTGCTCTCGACGAGCGCATGCCAGCCCGGCCGTATAAGTCCAGTCGTTCAGGCGCGTTTGGTCAAGCCGCGTTCAATAGAGATGATCTGCCCGTTGATCCATTCGCCATCTTCGGAAAACAAAAAAGCGATCAACGCAGCAATGTCTTCCGACTTGCCCAAGCAATCTGACGGAATATCGGTAAGCATTTTTTCACGGTTCTGCCTCGGGCATCGCTGCGCAGCAAGACTTCAGTCAGAACCGGGCCAGCCGCGACGGCGTTACAACGTACGCCGAGCGCGGCCTTCTTAGGCGAAAAGTGTCAGCACCGGACGTTCCCGTCGCGCGGCATACCGCAAATATAGGCGGGGTGAGCAATTCAACTAGCGACGCTGTTTATCAAGGCAATTTATCGGGACATCCTCGATTTCTAGCGGTTAGGTGTAATATTACTACTATCTAATGTATATGAACTTCTCCTCATGCACAAGCATTTCTGACAGGTGGTCGTGAGGGAGCGAATAATCCGGTCTGTAGCAGTTCTGTAGGATTCTGCATGTCGTCAGTTCTAATCCATCTGCCGCCAATCATTCGGCGCCGAGATGGCCTGAAATTCGCCTTCGGCTTGACGCTCCGCGCCGGAGCGCGCAATTCATCCCGCGAGAATAGAGCCACGACTTTGCCGCCGCGCTCCCAAATCTAAGGATTTCGCTCTTGCGCACCAGCACTGGCCAACCGATCCGCCTCTCCGATTATCGGCCGCCTGATTTTCTCATCGACGATGTGCGGCTGGACGTCTCTCTCGATAGGCAAGCGACGCGTGTGGTCGCGACGCTGACGATACGGCCTAATCCGCTTGGCAGACCCGAGGCGAGCCTCGATCTCGATGGCGACGAGTTGCGTCTGGTTTCGATTGCGGTGGACGGTTCGCCGCTCGACGTCGCCGCTTATGAGGCCTCGCCGGATCATTTGAAACTGACGAATCCGCCACGCCGATCCTTCACGTTGAGCATCGAGACTGAGCTTGACCCTTCCGCGAATACAAAGCTTATGGGCCTCTATCGCTCCGGCTCCGCTTATTGCACACAGTGCGAGGCGGAAGGTTTTCGCCGCATCACCTACTTTCTCGACCGGCCAGACGTCCTTTCAACTTATGTGACGCGCCTCGAGGCGGATAAAGCCGAGGCCCCAGTGCTTCTCGCCAACGGCAATCTGGAAGAAACCGGCGAAGCGGCCGGCGGAAGGCATTATGCTATCTGGCGCGATCCACACAAGAAGCCTTGCTATCTTTTCGCGCTTGTCGCGGGCGACCTCGCTCACATCGCCGATCGTTTCACGACACTTTCCGGACGCGAGGTCGATCTTGCCATTTATGTCGAGCGCGGCAAGGAGAATCGCGCGGCCTATGCGATGGATTCGCTAAAGCGCGCCATGGTTTGGGACGAGCGCGTCTATGGCCGGGAATATGATCTCGACGTCTTCAACATCGTCGCCGTCTCAGATTTCAATATGGGCGCGATGGAGAACAAGGGGCTGAACGTCTTCAACGATAAATATGTTCTCGCCCTTCCCGAGACCGCAACCGACGACGATTACGCCGGCGTCGAAGGCGTTATCGCCCATGAGTATTTTCACAATTGGACGGGCAATCGCATCACCTGCCGCGATTGGTTTCAGTTGTGCCTGAAGGAAGGTCTAACGGTCTTTCGCGATCAGGATTTTTCGGCCGACGAGCGTTCTCGACCCGTCAAGCGCATCGCCGATGTTCGTGGTCTGCGCGCCGCCCAATTCCCAGAGGACGCCGGGCCGCTCGCGCATAATGTGCGGCCTGAGATCTATCATGAGATCAACAACTTCTACACGGCGACGGTGTACCAGAAGGGCGCCGAAGTCATCCGTATGCTGAAGCTCTTGATCGGCGACGAGGCCTTCCAGCGAGGGATGGATATATATTTCGATCGCTGCGATGGAACAGCGGCGACGGTGGAAGATTTCCTCGCCTGTTTCGCCGAGGCCTCAAGGCGCGATCTCACCACCTTCAAGCGATGGTACAATCAAGCGGGGACGCCGCTCGTGACGGCGCGCGGCGCTTACGATTCGACGGCGCGCACTTATGCGTTGACCCTCGCGCAGACGACCGCGCCGACGCGCGATCAATCCGCCAAATCGCCCGTCGTCATGCCGATCGCGCTAGGCCTCGTCGATCCTTCCGGCGAGGAGATCGCCCTCGCAAGCGACGACGCCAGCGCGACGGAGATCAAGCGCGGCGTGTTCGAATTGGCGTCCGCCTCGCGCAGCATCGTGTTCAAGAATGTCGCTGCGCGGCCGGCTCTCTCCCTCCTGCGCGGTTTTTCTGCGCCGGTCCGTGTCGACGACGACCTTACTGAATCCGACCTTCTGACGCTCTCGCGCCATGACCGCGATAGTTTCAATCGCTGGCAGGCGGTCCAGACCTTGGCGACGCGTGTCCTGCTGCGCGGGGTCAACGCCGTCCGCAGCGGCGGTTCGCCGGATGTCGACCTCGGCTTCATCGGCGCCTATGGCGGCATTCTGACCGACGCGCTGGCAGGGCGTGTCGATCACGCCTTCGCCGCCCTATCGGCGAGTTTGCCGAGCGAGGCTGATCTCGCCCGCGAGTTGGCGAAGGATGTCGATCCCGACGCCATATTCGCTTCGCGTGAAGCTCTGCGAGCAACCCTCGGTCGCACGCACGCAGACAAGCTGACCGAGCTTCACGAGAGGCTTTTCGATCCCGGCCCATTCAGTCCGGACGCGCGCGGCGCCGGCCGCCGCGCTTTACGCAATCTCGCGCTTCTTATGTTGGCGGCTGCACGCGACCCGGCGGGCGCCGAGCGTGCGCAAAAACAATTCGCCGAGGCCAACAATATGACGGAGCGTCTGGCGGCGCTCGTCGCTCTCACCATGATCCCCGGCGAGGCCCGGGAAAAAGCCCTTGAGGCTTTTTGGCGCGCTCACTCGAACGATGCGTTGATCCTCGACAAATGGTTCGTTTTGCAAGCGCAAATCCCCGAGCGGGAGACCCTCGATCGGGTCCGCGCTCTCATGGTGCATCCGTCTTTCTCTTTGAATAATCCCAATAGGACGCGCTCGCTGGTGGGCGGCTTCACAGCTAACCAGACCCAGTTCAATCGCGCCGACGGCGCCGGCTACGAGTTTTTGGCCGAGGTGGTGCTGGCGCTCGACGCCAACAATCCGCAGATCGCGGCGCGGCTTCTCTCGGCATTGCGTTCGTGGCGTTCGCTCGAGCCTCAGCGACAGGCTTCCGCCGAAGCGATGCTGCGGCGCATCGCGTCTCAGCCGCGTCTTTCGGCCGATTTGAACGATATTGTCACGCGCAGCTTGAGCTAAAGCGGCATTAACGGTACGTTAACCATTAGGTCGAATCGACTCGCTTCACGAGTTGGCTGTCTCGTTTAGCGGCGGCGACGTCGATGCGATTGGGGGCGGCGGCGAGATCACAACGATCCGTCGCTGGGGACGTCGGGTTTTCAGTAGCACAACATAGTCGGCGGTACGTCGTGATCGACTTCCTTCGGGATGAGCGAGCAGCCAAAACGCGTTTTGGCGCCGGTCATAACGTCGCCTGCTGTCAGGGCGGAGGACGTTGTTTCGAATTTTTCGTCAACGTTTGATTAATCTCTGGACAAAGGGTCCGGTCAGGATTCATATGAGAGTGATTCGGCGTGATGCGGCACATTTCACCGAATCTCATGTCTGTTGCGACGAGGGGGCCACGATGGCGCGTGCAAACGCGGCCAATGGGGATGCGCACACGCATGCGCGGCGGAATTTCGCCGCGTTCAACAGCGGGCCGTTTCTCATTCGAATTTCTCAGGATTTGAAGCAAGCAAGGGCTTGGTTTTACTACGTCGCCCCCATTTTAGCGGCTCTCATTTTCGCCGTGGCGGCTTTTGCCATCGTTACGCAAATTCGGCTCGAGCGAGAGCGGGCGTTAGGCGCAGCCGAGCACGAAGTCGATCTTCGCGCTTCTCTTTTGGCTTTCCGCCTGAACGAGGCCTTGGCCGCGGCGCCCGACCTGAAGCCCGATGACCTGCTCCGCGGCGTCCTCGACGCGGACGCCACGCTGCGAGAAGGCGAGGCTCTGGTCGCCAACGCTGACGGCGCCGTAATCGCTAGCGAGCCGTCCGTGGCGGACGGAACGACATTGACCGCCATCTTGGGCCCGAGCCAACCGCTGACAATTCTCGCCGAGAAGGCGGGCGTCATGCGGATCGAGGCGGCGGACGGCGACAAATTCGCGACCGTGCGCAGCTTGCGACAACCCTTGACGCAACTCGCTTATACGATGGGCGTCGACGGCTTCCTCGCGCCATGGCGTAAGGCGATGTTGCGGACCGTCGCGCTCCTGGCGGTCTGCGCTCTCCTCCTCGTCGCCGGCATCGTCGTACCCTATCGGCAAGCCGCCCGCGCTTTGGAAATTGAGAAGCTCGCCCGCAGCGCGAGAAACCGTGTCGACTCCGCGCTCAATCGTGGCCGCTGCGGGCTTTGGGATTGGGATTTGGCGCGGGGACGCGTGCAATGGTCGC
Source organism: Roseiarcus sp. (assembly GCA_030153205.1). Classification (GTDB taxonomy): domain Bacteria; phylum Pseudomonadota; class Alphaproteobacteria; order Rhizobiales; family Beijerinckiaceae; genus Roseiarcus. The sequence continues at coordinate 15,219 of JASLHV010000246.1, forward strand.
GCTCGATGTACGAGCTGCTCGGCCTGCCGCCATCCTCCGAACTTCTGTCGATCGGGGACGTTCAGGCGATGGTTCACCCCGACGACGGCGATCTCGCGGCGCTGGCTCAGAACGCTATCGAGGGTGAGCAATCGACCATCGACTACGAGTTCCGTTTACGTAACAGCGCCGGCGAGTGGATTTGGCTTCGCGCTCGCTCGGAATTGGTCACGGATCAGCCGAGCGGTCGCCGCCATCTTGTCGGCGTCGCGCTTGATGTGACGGAACAGAAGACGCTCGCCGAGATCAGCGCTACGGCCGATCAACGCCTTCGTGAAGCGATCGACGCGATATCGGAAGCTTTTGTTCTGTGGGACTCGTCGAACCGGCTAGTGCTCTGCAATTCCAAATTCCAGCGATTATACAATCTCCCTGCCGAAGCCGTTCGGCCGGGCGCTCCGTATGCGGAACTGGCCGCCAAAGGCGCGCCGCCGATGATCCGCAACGAAGTCTCGCCGCGCTTGGAAGAAGGCGGCGAGGTCAAGTCTGGTCCGTACGAAGCGCGGCTAACCGACGGCCGCTGGCTTCAGGTCAACGAGCGCCGTACCAAAGACGGCGGCTATGTTTCGGTGGGCACCGATATTACCGCCCTGAAACGTCACGAAGAGCAGTTGATGGACTCGGAGCGACGTCTGCTCGCCAGTGTTGCCGAACTCAGGCGCTCACGCCAGACGCTGGAAGCGCAAACGCAGCAACTCGCCGACCTCGCAGAACGCTATCTTGAACAAAAAGCGCAAGCTGAAAGCGCCAACCGCGCCAAGGCCGAATTCCTCGCCAATATGAGCCACGAGTTGAGAACACCGCTCAACGCGATCATCGGTTTCTCGGAGATGATGGGGCAGGAGGCTTTCGGTGCTCTTGGCTCGCCGAAATACCACGACTATTGCTCCCATATCCGCGACAGCGGCCGCTACCTCCTCAACGTGATCAGCGACGTCCTCGACATGTCGCGCTTGGAGGCAGGGCGGTGGCGCCTCAATCGCTCAAACCTCGCCGTCGAGACGGCGATCCGCAATTCGGTTCACGCCGTCTCAGAAGCCGCACACGAGAAGAAGCTGAGCATCGACATCGAGGTCAGCCCGACCGAGATCGTCTATGCCGACCCCAAGGCGATCGAACGGGTGCTGGTGACGTTGCTGCGCAATGCCGTGAAATTCACGCCGGACGGCGGCGAGATTTCCATTGGCGCGCAGGCCTTCGACGAGCAAATCTACATCTATGTCGAAGATACCGGCCCTGGCATCGCTCCCGCCGATCTCTCACGACTCGGGCGACCATTTGAACAGGCCGAGATGACGATGGCCAATGGCATGAAAGGCTCCGGCCTCGGTCTTGCGATTGCGACCTCGCTTGTCGAGCTACACGGGGGATCACTGCGCATCAACTCGAGACCTGACGACGGCGCGGTCGTTCTCGTTGCCCTTCCGCGCTCGCCGCGCGAACATCACAAGTTGGCCTTGGCGGTCGGGGCGTTCTGAGCTCGCCCGCCGCTGGTGAACTCTCAGTCGACCGCGGAAGGACCCATAGACCGTTGAGGAGGCGCGTCGAGGCGCGATAAGCGCATCATGGGTTCATGAAGGCCTGGCGTCGCCGCGTGAGGGGAAAAGCCACCGACGAAAATCTTACGTATGCGGGCGAGGCAAAGCCGACGCGCGGCGCCACGGCACGCGCGCGTCGATTATGTCCACAGATCAGAAGCGATAAGAAGTCTGCGCGAAGGCTTGAAAACGCTGCGTCTCAAATGTCGCGACCTGCTTTCCAGCGGGAAGAGCGGCGTCTTGAAATTCCGTCTTGCCTGTAGCGTTCATCGACCAGAACCGCGCGCCAACGCCAATATCGAAATTGCGGGTGACGGCGTAATTGATCTCGCCTTCGAGCTGATAGCCGGTGTGGCCGATACCCGACTCCGGGATCGGGCCTGCGAAGTCGGTCGGCATGCGTAGCCAATGATCGTTTGAGCCCGTGAAATATGTGAACGGCAACCAGACGGCTTCGGCACGTACAGAAAATCCGGCCGGTAAGGTCGCTTCGCCGACAATGCCGAGGCGCATGGAATTCCAACGGCCCTCGTCGCTAATCGTCAGATTGTTCCCGTTGACAATCCCGCTAGGGCATACCTCTGGATTGGTTGCGGTTTGGGTGCATCCATAGGCGTTAAACGTTTCGTCGACATAGTTCCAGCCCGCGAGGCCGCCGAATTTGTACCAAGAATCGTTGAAAGCGTAATAACCGGCGTCGGCGGTGACGTATTGAAGGTGGCCGTATCGCTGTGGGCTGTTCGTCGAGGAATAAGGGGTCTCCGCGGGCGGGAAATCCTCGTCTTGGAGATGGCCGCCCGATTCCGTGCCGGCGCCCAAATATCCCTTCATGAAGACGCCCGAACTATCATCGATCCGGCCGAAGAACTCGCCGGTGACCGATGACGGATCATGATAGGTCAGGCGCGAGAGCATTGTCTGACCCGAAGAATCATAGAGCGTCATGCGGGCGCTGCTCGTCGACATTCCGACGCGCGTGCCGACCGTTACCTTCAAGTCCTGCATCGCGTCACTGACGCGGTTGGCGCTCTCCGAATCGGCGGGGGCGTCTTGTCCGTCAAATTCGTAGTTCAGTCCGAGGCGCAGCATGTAGCCTTTGAACGTTGAATCGGCATCGGTCTGTATTGTCGGCCCGCCAAAATTTGCGATGCCGACAACGCTGCTGTGACCAAGATCATAATAGATCGCTTCAGCGCGTACCGACCAGTTTCGATCGAGCGCGTATTCGGCGCCGCCGCCGATCGCGTAGCCGACCGCAAAATTGTCGCGGGACCCGGTAAACGTGGCGCCGCTCAGCGGAACGCCACTGTTGGGAATCGACGCCGCCGTCGACACACGCGTCTGACCGAACGCAAGGCCGCCTGTCGCGTAGACGAGCAGATCGTCCATCGGCGTGAAGCCGAACTTGCCGCGGATCGTGCCAAGCGAATTTAGTTCTTGGCTCTGCGAGATACTATAGGGAGTGCTGAAAGGCGCCCCTCCGAGCGTCGCACCCGAGTAGATCCCGGCCATCGAAGCGCTCGATCTTGCCCACGCTAGGTCGTAGTCGGCTTCGACGCCGAAAACCAGAGAGCCAAATTGCTTGTTGAAGCCGATTTGAAAGCCGCCAGCAAAGCCGGACGACGTAAAGCTGAGCGCTGAGTTGGGCGGCGCGTTGGCGGGAAGCCCGGCAAATCCAGGATTCGCAAGTAGCTGCGCAGGCGTTAAAGACGATGGCCAGCCTTTAAACCAAGTCGTCGAAGCGTCATTTCCCGGCGTCGTCGTCCAGCCGGCGTTGACGCCCACATAGGGACCATCCCAGCGGGGACCGCTCGAGGCCAGCGGCTGCGCGGGCGGCAGGTCGAGGTCCGCCGCGGAGGCGGCGCTCGCAAAACATCCAACCCCGCCGAGAAGAATTGGGAAGAGATAACGCATCGAGTTTTCCTTTTGCGTCGGACGCGCTCCCGACTAATAGGAAAACGGTAACCATAATATGCTTAACAAATTGCTTCTGGAGAATGGTTACGCAACGTCAGTTGGGAAAAATTCATCAACCATTTCAGAAGAATGCTGGCCGAGTTTCGGGTCTTTCGCCGCCGCCGTCTTTTGAAGTTAACCATGCGACATGGCCTGGCGCCTTCCTCGCTCATTCGCCTGGGCGCCATCGAGACCGCCCGCTCTCTCTACAATTTGTCTAAAACGCCAGAAAAATTGCCGCCTTTCGAGACGGCGGTTGCGCGCGCGTGCAAAGGGTTACCTGGCGTCAAGGATAACGCGTGAGTCATTTCGGTAAATCTGATTGCTTCGAATTCGAGGGTTTTTATTCCAAAGCCGCTGAGACCCTCCTGGCATCGTCTCCCCATCAAAACAGGCGCGAAGAAACAGCGCCGGCGTCGAATGGGGTCGAGCAATGGTTGCGGGACTGTGTCGCGTTCTCCTGTCCGCCTGTGTCATGGCGGCTATTTTTATCGCGTGGTCTAGGTCGGCGGAGGCTAACCCTTTACCGCGCGCCACATATGCCGCGATCGGGCAGCAGACGTCCGTACCCTACGGCTGGAAGGACTTTTGCCAGCGCGAATCCGCTGAATGTCTAGGCCCGGTCCTATCGGCGCTCGATATCAATCTGAACAATGCAACGCTGTCCAAGCTCGACCGCGTCAATCGTATGGTCAATCAGACGATAACGCCGGTCACCAATCTCGAGCATTGGGGTACGATCCTCGATCATTGGGACTATCCGCTCGACGGCAAGGGCGATTGCAAAGTCTATGCGCTCTATAAGCGCAAATTGCTCATGGACATGGGCTTCCCTCGCCAGGCTTTGTTGATGACGATCGTGCGCGACCTCGAAGACGAGGGTCATACAATCCTCACCATCAAGACTAACCGTGGCGAGTTCGTTCTCGACAATTTGAGCGACGAAATCCGGCCCTGGGACGCCACGGGTTACAAGTTCATCAAACGGCAGTCGCAGGAAAATCCGAACGTTTGGATGGCGCTCGATCAAAATGAGACGACGCAGTCCTCCGCCTCCCTGCGTCCTTAGTTGAACGCCGTTCAAAGCGAAGCCAAATCCAATCGGCTTTCCAATGCCGCCCGTCAGTGGTTCGCGCGCGTCTCGGCCATCTCGCGATAAAACTCGCTGACCTGCGCGTGCCAGAGCCGCCGCGATTCCAGATGCGGCAGGTCCGGCGCTGAAACCGGGAGGCGCAGCGCTTCGAGGAGGCTTTCGATCTCGCGTCGCGCCGCCTGTTGCGAAGCGCTCAATGCGCGACTATCGGCGCCAGCCTCGATCGCATCGAGCGCCGTCAACCCGATCGGGAACAATTCGCGGAAAATAACCCGATCGTGTAGCCCCTCGACGACTCTAAACTGCAGGTCGGCGCCGAGCCGGGCGATACTGATAGCGATTTGCTTGGCGTTGTTGGAAGCGAGTGAGGCCATGCGGTTGCGCGCCATCACCCAATCGATGACCCCGTTGTCGACCAGGCGCCGTTTACGCCGCGCCTCGAGGACGAGATCGGCGTAGTGAGCGACGGCGCCGCGCCGCATCCGGTCGTGGCTCACGCGCGAAAAGACGTCAACGTCAATGAAGCTGTCGTTGAGCGGCGAGATCAGCGTATCGGCGAGCGAATGCGCAAGTCGCATGAGATATGAATCGGAGGCCGGCGTGTCGATGACGACAAATTCGTAATCATGCTCCACCGCGGCGATGGCGTCGGCGAAGAGAGCGAATTCCGTCGCCTCGTTCTGTCGAACATCGTCGCTGTCGCCGCGATCGATCGCAAAATGAAAGGGCAATTCGATAGACCAATTGGCGCTGGCGGCCCAAGACCGACGATTCTCAAAAAATCTGGTCAGTGTTCGCTGTCGGGTGTCCAAATCGATCGTAGCGACGCGGCGTCCGGCCTTGAGAAGCGCGACGCTCAAATGAATCGAAAGAGTCGATTTGCCCGCCCCGCCTTTTTCATTGCCGACGACAATGACATGAGCGCTGCGTAACTCTGGCTGATCATCCTCGAAATGCATAAGTTGCCGCCGAATCGCCTCTGTCGAGGCATTAGCCGAGCTTTAGCGTTTGTTGTCGTCAACGCCAATGTGGGTCGAGGAAAACGACGTTAGGCAGGCATAAAAGCCTAAGCGCTGATGCTGGCCGCCGGTTCGGCATGCCCGATAACCCGGGCGATGTTCGGAAAATCGCCGCGAACCGCGCGCTCCAACGCGTCGACGTCCTTGTGCGTCTCGTCGACCGACGCCTGAGGATCGATCCGACAATGGAAATTGACCAACAAACCGTTTGGCGTATGGCGCGCGCGGACGTTGTGGATGTGTCGGAGGCGCCCGATTTGCGTAGCCCGCTGAGTCAGTCCGTCCACAATCGCGTTCACCACCTCCGGCTCGGCATCGCGGCCGGGGATCTCCTCAGTTTCCAAAGGCTCAATATGCGTCTCGACTTCGGCGTCTAGTCCGATTTCGCGTTTGACAGCGCTTTCGAAGCGCGTCGCGACCTCATGGGCCTCGCCAAGGCTCATGCGACCATCAATCTCCATGTCGAGCGTGATCGAGTAACGACCATTGATTTCCTGAATGATCACATGATGGACCGGCAGGCGCCGACGGCCGGCGATCAAAAGGACACGTTCGAGTACGGATTCATTGTCGAGGGCCAGCGGATTGGCCGTGACTGTGAGCGCAGCCTGCGGATCAGCGGCCGAGATTTTTTTTGAAATATCGGCCTTGATCGCCGCCACACGTTCGATGGGGAGCGTGCGCGAAACGAAGACTCCGATTTCGCCGATTGTCTGCGCGCCGCTTCGACGTAGACGCACGTAGTCGATCGCTGCAACGCCAGGCGTAGTTTCGATCAGGGCGCTGAGCTGCTTAGCGAGGCCCTGCGGCGCTGTATCGACAAGCGTGTCGATGGTCCTGCGTCCTAGACGAAAGCCCGCCACAGCGATGAAGACCGCGACGCCGATCGCCGCCAGCGCGTCGGCGTTGGAAATGCCGGCAAGCGTCGCGGCAAGTCCGATCAGAACCAGGGCAGACGAAACGAGGTCGCTCGAGAAATGCAGGGCGTCGGCGGCAAGAGCGTCGCTATGCGTCTCCTTTGCAATCTTCGCGAGCCCGCGCCAGCGAAAGGCGTCGACGACAATCGCAATAATGATCACGCCGAAGGCCAGAGGACTGGCGTCGACGGTCGCGTGCTCCCCCCCCAATCTTCGAAAGGCTTCGAAGGCGACGAAAAAAGCCAGGACGGCGAGAAGCCCCGTTTCCGCGAGCGCTGCGACAGCCTCGAATTTCGCATGGCCGAAGGGGTGTTCCTCGTCGGCCGGCTTGTCGCTTTCGCGTACGGCGAAATAGGTCAGAATTGTCGCGCCCGTGTCCAGTGCGCTATGGCCGCCCTCGGAGAGAAGGGCGAGCGAACCCGACATGAAACCGGCGGCGAGCTTCGCTAGGCTCAGCGCCGCGCTGGCGAGGATCGAGGCAAAAGCGGCGCGTTGCTTGCGTGCGGCGGTGTCCATCAAATAGGTCCATCTGCCCGTAAATCGCGGAGAAGGGATGCTTGCGAGCCCCTTTCGCCGCCCGCCGTCCCTCGTTTATGCTCTGCCCTCATCAACGAGGCAATCGGCGGAGAGGGAAGCCCAATGGAATTTCTGCACACGATGATCCGCGTCACGGATCTCGATCAGTCGCTCGACTTCTTCGTCAACAAATTCGGACTGACCGAGGTTCGCCGGATTAATAACGAGAAGGGCCGCTACACGCTTGTCTTTCTCGCGGCGAATGAAGACGTCGAACGGGCCAAGGAGTCGCAAGCCCCCTTGATTGAATTGACCCATAATTGGGATCCGGAAGCCTATACCGGCGGACGCAATTTCGGCCATCTCGCCTATCGGGTGGACGACATTTACGCCTTCTGCGACAAGCTTATGAAAGCGGGCGTCACTATCAATCGTCCGCCACGCGACGGCCATATGGCGTTCATTCGCACGCCAGACAACATTTCGATCGAGCTGATTCAGAAGGGCGGCTCCCTGCCGCCGGCCGAGCCCTGGCAATCGATGCCGAACACGGGCGTTTGGTAAAGATCAGCGCCGATCGAACATCGCCACGCATTCGGCGCGGCGATGTTTGATCTAGATCACAACCGTCCCGATTGCAGCGTATGCAAGATCAGCGCGATCGTTCGCTCAAATCGCGCCTCGAGCGCAATTGTTGGCGTTTGCGCATCAAGCCGCATGGCGAGCGGATGGATAAAACGGTGAGCGGTGTCGAAAATCAGAGAAAGCGCCTTGCGATGGTCGGTCATCGCGAAAGACCGAATGGCGATTCCTTCTTCGACAACTTGCTGAACATCGTCTTGCACTCGCGCACGATGTCGGCGCGCACAAGCCTTGCTCTTCTCCAGAGTCTCGACGAACAATTCAAAAAGCGCAGTATCGTTTTCAAGCTTTTGACGGTAGGAGCGATGAATTGTGAGAAGCATGCGCTGAAGCTTGTCAGCAGGCGGGTCCTTACTGTCGACGACCTGACGTAAACTCGTCTCCAATGGACGAAGCCAATAGGCCGTCATCTCTTCGAACAGAGCCTCCTTGGAAAGAAAGTAGCGATAGACATTCGCATGGGTCATGCCCGCTTCTCGGGCAATGCCTACGACTGTCGTATGAGCCGGACCGAGTCTACGTACGTGCTCGCAGGCGATCTCGAGGACTCGTGCTTCGACGGGTTCGAGGGGCTGGGCGGGATTTCGGCCATGATGCATCGCTGAGCTCCCCTCATTCGAACATCAATATTCTTGCGACGTACAAATCTGGTCATCGTACGGAAAACGGATTGGCGACCAACACATCGACGCCACGGCCAACCGCGACCGCGCATTCAAATTAACGAGGAACTGCCGACGTTGGTGATCCCCATTATTGGAGGCCGCCTTGAGCCTCACCGAGCGGCGACGGACAGCGCTTGGAGATAAATCTTTCGTCATCGGCCGGCCATGAAGTATTTGACGATCTACGAAGGCGCCCTGCTGAGTGACGGTATCCGCACAATCTTTGACGCGCCGCAAGAAGAGACCCCCGCCGCGAGCCGCTGTTTTACAGCAGCAGAAAGATCCACAGATATCGTAAGTCGCCTGGGGAGATAGAGATCCTTTCACTTCAATACCCTCGTCATTGAAATCCGCACCATCGCAAATCGCACGTGGAGGAGAATAAAAACTCGGTAGAATTTGATTTGTAGAATTAGAATTCTAAAATACTGTTCCTGGTCAGCCTCGTCTGCCGGTTGTGTTAATCTCCCAGATGCTTCATCTTATTGCGCTGAGGCTTTGCCGAGGTATTTGGGGCGGCTTCGATTCCTACGCAAGACGAGCGTCCTAGGCGGAGGCGGTTATTTCGAATTTTATGAATCAATTGTTCGATGGACAAAACAAAAGTAAGTACCATAACAACCTCCAGTAAGCCGGTTCAAGCGCAGTATTAAATCTCCCGTACTGCTTTGACTCTATGACGCTTGCAAGCCCTTGCGTAAATTGGTCAGATGTCGTAGGCGGCCATGCCGCAGCGATGGGCTTTAAGGCTGAAGACTCACATCACAAAGCTAAGTGTCCAAGCGCAATGAAGCTAAGTCTTTTCGCCGCTTACGCGTGACAATAATATGCTTATTGTTAGCGCCGAACATTTGTTACGGCTTAAGAACATTTGACGCGCCGTGGCCCTTCAAGCCGGGATGAGGCGGTCAAGAACCGTTTTTCGATCGCAACGTGACCGCGGACGGTGAGCCCTTTGCAGCGATCGCGACCTGACAGCGCCGCCAAAGAGAGGTTTGACTGATGAAAATAGCAGCGGCGGTCGCCCGCGCATGAGCGCTGCGCGCGATTCGCGCCACCTAATCTGGTGAGCCGACGAATCGTGGCGCTCCGTCTTACCATATCAGTACGACGTCGGCCTTTTTATATCGTTAAAACTAATACATCGGCTGCGGTTCCATTCTCGACTACGTAAAAGGCGCGAATGTCGGAGACCTCTCAACGAGACCCCTCTATGGCAGATAGCGCACGCCGGGTGTGGGCGGTTTCCGCCCGTACGAAAGCTGTCGCAGGTTCGGCAACCCTTGGTCTTGGCTAAGCCAAGACGGACAGCGGCGGACGCGCCAGCGCTCCGAGGTAGCGCTTCGGTTCCTTAGGTGATCGGCGCGCGGTCGTGTTTAGACGACAGGGCGTCAACTGCAAAGATTTAGGTTTTGTTTACTCCGTTTGGGCGCCGAAAAGGTTCGGGCGGTTGTATAAGCTCATGAAAAGATGGCGACGCAGACTATTTTTTAAAAATGGATGCGGTAATACAGGCCTGCGCGCCCTCAATTAGAATTTCGTCCCTTGACACAGACAGTAACGAGCGTGCCGCGAAGACGAACGACCACGTTCGTTTTTTATTTCGTACTTATTGTTCTGAAAAGACTCTCTCGTCGAGGTCCAAAAAGGTCATTTTTGGGGTTATTTTCGGTCATCTAGCGCGTTCCGTCGAGGAACGCGCCATTGCTGACCTCTCTCGGCGCACGTTTGGTCCGGGAGGACGAGCCTCGAATTGTCTTACTATTTATTCCGGAAGTCGGAGGTGCTCTTCCCCGTCCACCTGCTGAAGGCGTGGCGGAAGTTGGCGCCGTCGCTATAGCCGAGCCTGACCGCGATATCCTCGGTCGTGATATCCGTCTTTCGTAAATATGCGATCGCCAAAGCCATGCGAGCGTCATCGAGGATCTTTCGGTACGACGTCTTCTCGACCAGGAGATTGCGGTGCAGTTGGCGGGGGCTTACGCCAAGCTCCACCGCGATTGCCTCCGCCGGCGGAAAATGGCCCGGGATTCGCAGTAACGCCTGCCGCACCAGCGCCGCAAATCCGCCAGATATCTCGACTTCTTTCAGAATATCCTCGCAGGCCCTGCGAGCGAGCTCGAAGGTGATTGGGTTTGCGCTTACAATCGGCCGCGCCATCAGCGTCACGGGAACCTGGATTTCATTAATGTCTGAGTTGAAGATAACGGGACATTGAAATACATCGTTGTAAGTTGAGGCGTGAGGCGGCAGGGGATAAACAAGACGTAGGCACGAAAGCCCAAAGGGTTGGTTGATAAGGTCGTACGACGTCGTAAGAAAAGTAGCTAATGTGGCTTCCAACGTAAAGCGATAGAGATCGCTCAGCGGGTCTTGCGAAATCGCTGGTAAAAACACCCAGCGCGCCACTTCCGCGTCTGTGGAATATGTGTAACCGAACGCAGGCCCTATCGACCATACGTATTTGGCGCCGAATCGTGCGGTTTCGTCCAAGTTGTGGCAACAGAGCAGAGCATATCCGTACATTCCATGGGCAGTGATGTGCATGCGCTTCGCCATTCGGAAGGAGAGTGTCGGGTCGTTCGACAGTCGAATGGCGTTATTGTAGACCGCGATCATCTGCCGATAAGAAATTCGCGTTGATGCCGATAAAAAATCCGCCGGCGTAAGTTCGCTTCCTCTGAGCGCCTCGGAAGCAGGAACGCCATCCTCTGCGAGAATCTCGACAAGGGTGGAAAGTTTTTGCGGGGGATATACACGGTGGTCAAGGTCCGGCTGGCGATAGGAAGTTTGCTTCTCTTTTTGGGAGTGGTCGGGAGGGAAGAGTAGCGGTCGACGTCGAGGGGGATCACCCGCGCGATTAGACTGTGTTCTTCCACTAAGATCGTTCGATCGCCCCGATTGGTCGTCCGGCGTCATCGACGGCCCGTCCGTTTGCGCAAGCGCTAATAGGTAATTACAATCATACTGTGTAACATAAATTGCGCTAGGAAATTAT
>JASLHV010000280.1 GCA_030153205.1 Roseiarcus sp.
TGGAGAGCCGCGCGCCTTGCGCCTCATTCAAGACAAGCGAAACCGTCGTTTGAGAGACGCCGGCGGCGGCGGCGACATCCGTCATTGTCGGGCCGCGCGCGCGAGATCCGTTCCCCGTTCCCGCCGTCGGCCGGTCGCCCCTCGATCGCGCGCCGCGACCGGTGATTTGCTCCATGCACGTCTCCCTTCTAAATTATGCGCATATTATCAATACTTATATATTGAAATATCAGACTATTAAATCGTCGCCATCGCAAATCTTTGCTAAATAGTTGACACGTATTAGCGCCGGGAGGACAGTCTGCCCAAGCATTGGCGCCGCTATGGGCCACAAGGCGGCGACGCTGCGAAAGAAATTTCATGGGAGGTGTTCTTATGCTCATCACGCGTCGTCGTTTGCTCATGGCCTCCGCCGCCGGCGCCGCGGGCCTGGCGATCAATCCTGTCTGGGCGGCGCCGCCGCCGCTTAAGGCGAAGAGCACGTACAAGGTCGGCTTCGCCCAAACAGAAAGCAACAATCCCTGGCGACTCGCTGAAACCGCCAGCATGCAGGATGAGGCCAAGAAGCTCGGCTATCAACTCATCTATACCGACGCCGCCGGCTCCGCGGCCAAACAAGCCTCTGACGTCAACAGCATGATCGCCCAGGGCGTCGACGCCATCTTCTTGCCGCCGCGCGAAGACAAGCCGCTGGTTCCTGTCATCAAGGCCGCGGCCAAAGCGGGCATTCCGGTGTTCCTGATCGACCGCGATGTCGATCATGCCATGGCCAAGCCCGGCGAAGATTATGTGACTTTCATCGGCTCGAATTTCGTCGAGGAAGGGCAACGGGTCGCGGAGTGGCTCGCAAAAGCCGTCAACGGAAAAGCCAAGATCCTCGAACTCGAAGGCACGACAGGTTCTTCGCCGGCGAATGATCGCAAGAAAGGTTTCGACGAGACGATCAAGAAATGGTCCGGCATGACGATCCTCGCTAGTCAGACGGGGGATTTCTCGCGCGACAAAGGCCGGCAAACCGCTGAGACACTGCTGCAGGCCCATCCCGATGCGACGGCGATTTACGCCCATAATGACGAAATGGCGCTTGGCGCGATCGCCGCGCTCGAGGCCGCTGGCCGCAAGCCGGGCAAGGACGTGATCGTCGTCTCCATCGATGGTGAAAAGGACGCCGTGCAGGCCATTATCGACGGCAAGCTCGGCGCGACTTGCGAATGCAACCCGCGATTCGGGCCCAAGGCTTTCGCGACAATGAAGGATTACGCCGCTGGCAAGTCGATCCCGGCCTATATCAAGAACGACGACAATTTCTACGATTCGTCGAACGCCAAGGAAGTTTTGGCGAGCGCGTTCTGACAAGACGCGGATCTCCTCTGCTCGTTGAGCGGAGGAGATTTCTAAATCATGGGGCCTATCGCGCGGCCCAAAGCAGGCCGCGTTGGATGATCGTACGCATCTCCGGCACTTCGAATTCCTTCGTCACATGGCCGAGCGAGCAATAGAACACGCGTCCCTTACCATGATGGCGCTTCCAGACGACCGGCATCTTCACGCCCTGGATCCAATCGGCATGTTCGCCCGAGAAGGTCGTCGTGGCCAAAACTTCGTTGGAAGGATCGACGTGCATATAGTATTGCTCTGAACGATACGGAAAACTCGCCGGCAGACCCTCCATGATGGGATCGTTGCTTTTTACGATATCGACGCGATAGTCGATGATATTCCCGGGATGAGCGACCCATTGGCCGCCGACCATGAATTGATATTCGACGGCTTCGCGAAAGGCGTCGCCCATGCCGCCATGGTACCCCGCGAGACCGACGCCGCCTCTTACGGCGCGGGTTAGATTGTCGAGCTCTTCTTTTTCGATCTTCGACATTGTGTAGATCGGGACGATCAAGCTCATGTCGGCGATCGCTGGATCGGCGAAGGCCTCAGTGGTGTTTTCGATATAGGTCTCGAAACCTTCCTTCTTCAGCATATCGGAGACGATATGAGCGCCCATCTCCGGCTCGTGGCCGCTCCAGCCGCCCCAAACGATGAGGGCTTCACGCATGATGAACTCCTTGATTGTTGGCGCCGAGTCTCAATCGAGCTCGCCGGTCTTCAAGCCGAGAGGCAAGGGGGCAGGGCGTTCGGCGTGGCTTTCTATCGTGACAAAGCCGCCGGATGTGGACGAGCGTTCGAAAGCCTCCATCACTTCGAGAACATGGAAAGCCAGCGCGCCGCTTGCGCGATGGGGTCGATTTGACCGGATCGCGTAGGCCATGTCCGCAGCGCCGATCATGCGGTAGTTGCCGTCGGCGTAAGCATGCTCGGTTGCGACGGGCGACCAATCGTCGTTCGCCGTGGCGATCTCAATCTGGCCGTCGAAGAAGTTAGGATCCGGGACGAGCAGCGATCCCGTCGCCCCATAGATTTCTAGCGGCTGGTGCTTATGCTTCACCACGTCGAAGCTCATCGCAATCGAGACAGCCGCGCCGCTGACAAATTCCATCGTTCCGGCGATATGGGTCGGCGTCTCGACCGAAACCTTCTGGCCACGGCGCGGCTCGCTGCCGATGACGCGCTCCTTGCGCAGCATGGTCGCAACGCCGGCGACCCGCGCGACGGGACCGAGGAGATCGACAAGAGCGGTAATATAGTACGGACCCATGTCGAGCATCGGCCCGGCGCCTTTCTCATAGTAGAAATCGGGATTGGGGTGCCAACGTTCGTGGCCAGGGCACATAAAAAAAGCTGTGCCGCCGATCGGCGTCCCTATGCGGCCGTCGTCGATCAGTTTTCGGCATGTCTGATGAGCGCCACCGAGGAAAGTATCCGGCGCGCAGCCAACGCGCAGCTTTCGCGCCTCCGCCGCGGCAAGAAGTTTGCGCGCTTCTTCTGTCGCGATGCCGAGCGGTTTCTCGCTATGGACATGCTTGCCGGCTTCAATCGCCTGCAGGCTCACCGCGACATGGGCTTTTGGGATCGTCAGATTGACGACGATCTCGATCGAAGGATCGGCGAGGAGGTCGTCGATGGATGTCGCCTTGAGGCCAAATTCACTGGCGCGGGCCTCCGCCGTCTCCCTGTTGAGGTCGGCGAGCGCGCGCACGTCGAGAATAGGAAAGAGCTTAGCGGTTTTGAGATAAGCGGCGCTGATATAGCCGCAGCCGATGACGCCAATGCCGACCGGGTTCACGCGTTGCCTCTCCTATGATCGGGCTCAGCGCAGAAGCGCAGGGCCCGTTGTGTTCCATGGCGCGCCGTAGAGATCGCGCAACGTCATCGCCGCCGCGCCGCGCGCCCACATTTCGTCGCTCCATTGATGAACGACGATCTCCGCGACATGCGCGAGACTGGCGGGCGTCAGCGCCGCGGCTGTTTCGCGCAGCGGCTCCAAAAGCAGCGCGCCAGCTTTGACGGCCGCGCCGCCAAGAATGACCTTCGGCGGGGCGAAAAGCGTGATTAGATTGGCAATGGCGAACCCGAGCGCATCGCCAGCCGCAGCAAAAATACCGATGAATCGTTGATCGCCGGCTTGCGCCAATTCGATGACGCGATCGAGCTCCTTGCCGGCGCGCCCAAAGTCGCCGCGCTCGGCCTCTGTCGCGCCAAGCGCCTCGGCGACGATCGCGCTTTCGGACGCGACCGCCGCCAGACGATTACGTCCTTCGCTTGGCGCGTTGGGGCGCACCAGGAGATCGCCGAGATCAGGAGAGAGTCCGCCGGCGCCGCGGAACAGTTCGCCATTATGCATGATGCCGAGCCCGAGATTGTTCTCGATGCTGACGACCAGAAAATCGTTGAGCCCTTTGACCTCGCCAAACCAATGTTCGGCGAGCGTGATGAGATTGACGTCCGTGTCGATCGAGACCGGCAGGTTGAGCCGAGTCGACAATTCCCTGGCGAAGGGAAGGTCGCGCTCGCCAAAAATCGTACTTTGCCGGCAGACGCCGCTGACGCGTTCGACGACGCCGGGCAAGCCGACGCAAAGGCCGGCAATTCCGGCTAGCGCAAGGTCTGCGTCGGCGACGCAACGCCTGACCCCATCCTCCACCAGATCGGCAATGACCGATGCCGGCTGACGGCTCACGCGGATCGGCATGACGAGGCTCGCCAATACGTCCGCGCGAAAATTCGTCGCTGCGATCGTGATCTGGTCTGGCGCGAGCTTGACGCCGACGACATAGGCCGCTTCCGGGTTCAATTCGAGCATGACCCGAGGACGTCCGCGCGTCGCGTCGCGCACATCGCCGATTGGGCGCGCGACGATCAAACCATCCTCGATGAGCGCGGCGGTGATCGCCGAGACGGTCGTCGGGCTCAGATCAGTGCGGCCGCAAATTTCGACGCGGGCGATGGGGCCATGGCGCCGGATCGAATCCATCACATGGAATCGATTGATGGCGCGCATCAGTTCTGGATCGGCTGTCTTCATCGCGCGCTGGTCATGGGGCAGTTTAGTTTGGGAGAAGGATAAATTTCATTCCGTGACAGGAGTGTCAATGGCGCGAACTCTCAATTTTACGCCAAAAATCCCCCACATCCTTGACAGCCGTCGAAACTCGGGACAGATTTATTA
This sequence comes from Roseiarcus sp., assembly GCA_030153205.1. Classification (GTDB taxonomy): domain Bacteria; phylum Pseudomonadota; class Alphaproteobacteria; order Rhizobiales; family Beijerinckiaceae; genus Roseiarcus. The sequence goes on from JASLHV010000280.1 coordinate 4,565, forward strand.
CGCATACCGGATAAAAATGTAAACCGGGCTGTTGTGGGAGGAGACCATGATTTTTCGAAATCTAGCGCTCGGTATTATTGGGCTCGCGCTCGGCTCGAACGCGGCTTTCGCCGACACGACCGTCCGCTGGCTACATCTGTCGGACGACAATGCCGACACCGTGGCGTTCTACAACAAAATTATCAGTGATTTCGAGGCGCAGAATAAGGGCGTCAAAATCGAAATGCACGACCTCGAAAATGAAGCCTTCAAGGCTAAGCTGCCAACGATGCTGCAATCAGGCTCCGAGCGACCCCACATCTTCTATAGCTGGGGCGGCGGCGTCATGCGCGCGCAGGCGAAAGCGGGCTTTCTCGAGGACATCAGCGCAGAGGCCGGGCCATGGGCGAACACGATATCGCCGACGGCGGTAGAAGCGTTTCAAGTCGACGGCAAGACGGTCGGCGTTCCCCAGAACACCGGCGAAGTGGTCTTCTTCTACAATAAAAAGCTCGTCGCCCAGGCCGGCGTGAAGGCCGAAGACATTAAAACGTGGGACGATTTCCTGGCGGCGGTGAAGAAGATCAAGGCGGCTGGCATCACGCCGATCATCGTCGGGGGCGGCGATAAATGGCCGATGCATTTCTACTGGTCGTACCTCGTCATGCGCAGCGGCGGCGCCCATGCGCTGGATGATGCGAAGGCGGGAAAGGACGGCGGTTTCAAGAACGCGCCTTTCGTCGAGGCCGGCAAGCGTCTTCATGAACTCGCTGCGCTGGAGCCGTTCCAGGCCGGCTATCTGTCGACGAGCCATCCTCAGGCGGAAGGCATGTTCGGCGACGGTAAGGGCGCCATCGAGCTTATGGGCCAATGGCTTTTGGGCGCGCAGGGGCCGAACGCCGCCGACGGCAAAGGCCAGCCGACCGACAACATCGGCATTTTCAGCTTCCCGACCTTGCCCGGCGGCAAAGGACAGCAGACAGATACGCTCGGTGGCATCAATGGCTGGCTCATCAGCAAAGGCGCGCCGAAAGAGGCGGCCGAATTCCTGAAGTTCTTCAGTCAGGAAAAGTACCAGCGCGAGGCGGCGGCAAAAGGGATCTATATACCTGTCGTGAAAGGTACTGAAAGCGCGATCGAAAATCCCGTGCTCAAGCAGATCGGCTCAGGTCTCGCCACCACCACTTATCACCAGAACTTCTTCGATCAGGACTTAGGGCCGTCGGTCGGTCGAGTCGTCAACGACATCTCGGTCGCCGTCGCCGCTGGGAAAATGTCGCCGGAAGATGGAGCCGCGGCCGTGCAGCAGGCCTGGGACGAGCAGTAGACAGACGACGCGAGAACCTTCTCTCCGCAAGGCGGGGAGAAGGAGGGGCACACAGTGTACGATAAGAGGCGATGACCGTCACCACGATCCGGGATAGGAAAGGCGCGGTCGGCGGGGTTTGGCTGACCGCGCTGATTTTTCTGCCGCCCGCGCTACTTCTGTTCACGATCTTCGTCATTCTGCCGATCGGCGAGGCGGCTTGGTACAGTTTCTACAATTGGGACGGGTACAACCGGCCGCAGAATTTCATCGGTCTGAAAAATTATATTTCTCTGTTCAATAATGCGAGTTTCAGAACCGCGGCGCTGAACAATCTCGTCATCATCGCGGTTTCCGTAGCCCTTCAATTGCCGCTCGCTCTCGCCATGGCGCTGCTGCTCGCCAAGCGCGCGTTCGGCGCCGTTACGTTCCGCCTGATCTTCTTCTTGCCTTATATTCTCGCCGACGTCGCCGCCGGCCTGATTTTCCGGTTCATTTTTGACGGTGATTATGGGCCGCTCTCCGGCGTCACAAAGGCGCTTGGTTTCGGACCCGTCTACATGCTGGCGAGCACGACTTGGGCGATGGTAGCGCTGCTTTCCGTGATCGTGTGGAAATATTTCGGTTTCCACATGATGCTGTTCATCGCAGGCTTACAAGGGATCGATAAGACGCTCTACGAGGCGGCGGAGATCGATGGCGCAGATGCTTTCCAACGGTTTCGTTTCGTGACGATCCCGCAACTCTCGCCGATGATCAAACTCTCGGTGTTCTTCTCGGTGATCGGCGCCTTACAGTTCTTTGACGTCGTCATTCCGCTGACCGGAGGCGGGCCGTTCAACGCCACCAATACGATGGTGTCCTTCCTCTATCTCTTCGGCATCACGCGCATGCGAGTCGGGTTCGGCTCTTCGGTCGGCGTCGTTCTCTTCATCGTTTGCGTGACCTTCGCCTTTGGCTACAGACGGCTCTTGATGCGCGATGAGTGAACAACTGGCCATCTCGCCTCCTCAGAGCTTTGCCGGGACGAAGCGACGTTCGCGCGAGCAAAAGCCCTTCGACCTTTTTCCGCTGTTCCGGCTCGCCGTGCTGCTCGTCGTCGCGAGCATCGTCCTTCTGCCGTTGTTTGCGACCGCGATTGGCGGCTTCAAGGAACTCGGCGAGCTGCGCACGAACCCGCTCGGGTTGCCGCATAAATGGCAGTGGAGCAATTATCTCGGCATTCTAGAAAGCGCGCGCTACTGGCGTGTTCTCGGCAATTCATTGCTCATCGCCTGTCTTACCGTAACGATTACCGTTACACTTTCGGCGATGGCGGCCTTCACTTTCGCGCATCTGAAATTCTTCGGCAGCAGATTCCTCTTCACCTATATGACGCTGGGCCTGATGTTTCCGATCGCGACTGCGATTCTGCCACTCTTCGTCCGCGTACGAGATCTCGGCCTGCTCGATACGCCCTGGGGCGTTATCCTACCGCAATCGGCATTCTATCTGGCGATGGCCCTGCTGCTCCTGCGCAATGGTTTTCGCCAATTGCCGAGCGAATTGCTTGACGCCGCGTTGGTCGACGGCTGCGGCTATTTTCGCTACTTTCTCTATGTGACGTTGCCCTTGTCGCGTCCCATCCTCTCGACGGTCGCGATTATCGCCTTCGTCAATTCCTGGAACAACTACATCGTCCCGCTGATCATGCTGAACAGCGAGTCGCTCTATCCTTGGCCGCTCGGCCTCATGGCCTATGAGGGTGAATATATGACGTCCTGGCACTTGGTCCTGGCGTTTATCACGCTGACGATCTTGCCAGCGATCATCATGTTCATTCTCGCGCAAAAACATATTGTGGCGGGCCTGACCGCCGGCGCGGTGAAAGGGTAGCAGCAAGAATCAGCCAGCGAGCGCGGCGCTGATTTCCGGCGCCGCCGATACGAGGCCCAAATCATCGGCTTGCCGCTCCAACCGCTGTAGAATCTGGTTCAGCGCGGGATCGCGACGACCGGCCGCGTATTCGGCCAGAGCGAAGCCGCGATCGATGAAAAATTGCGACCAAGGCAGGGGATCGGCGGCAGTAAAGTCGGTCAATGCCGCGGCGCAACTTCGGACCTTGTCTAAATCCCGTGAGCGCAAATGCGCTTCGATGGCGTCGCGATAGTACCATAGGACGTTGTGCGCAAGGCAGCCGCGCTTGATCACGCTTTCGCCTTCCGCCAAGGCTGAAGCGCGCCGTCCTTCGTCCACCAAGGCGAGGGTCGCCAGAATGCGCGGCCCGATGAATCGCATGTCGGTTTTACGGCTGAAGGCGAGGGCCTCCTCGAGCGCTTTGGCGCTCGCGTCGGCGTCGCCAGCGCAGAAATGAGCCCGGCCCAATTCGTATAGCACATAGGCGCGATAACGGGGGTTGTCGAAGCTCTCGGCGAGGCGCAGCGCCTCCAACAGCTTTTCCCGCGCCTCATCGTGGCGGCCGCAATCAGCCAGAACTTCGCCGAGAATGTTAAAGGCGACCATATAAGTTCTAAAGGCGCTGACTTTGGCCGCAGTCGCAGCCGCGTCCTGCAGGTCGTCGATCGCTTGCCGCCATTCGGACAGATAGCGGCGGATTGCGCCGATCATATGGGTGCTGCCGACTTCAATGCGACCGAAGCCGAACTGTCGGCAAAGCGTTCGGCAGCGCTGAAAGTGGTCGAGAGCAAGGCGCATATGACCCCGTCCATAATGCGCATCGCCGAGTCCACTCAGCGCGCGGGCTTCGCATTCGGCGTCGCGCGCCGCGAGCGCGAATTCATGCGAGCGTCCGTGATGGCGAAGACAGTCGGCGACATCGGCCGACGAGAACATCAACGCGCCGAAATAATAGTGAATATCCGCGAGTTCGCGCTGCGCCTGGCGCTGTTCCGCCAAAGGCTCGGCTTCTATCAGCGCGGCGAGCCCCTCCTCGGCGCCGCCGAGAAGACGGACGCAGGAGGCGACGCCAATGAGCGCCCTACATCGGGCGAGACCGTCCGCCGTCTCGCGCGCCAGATCACGAAACGCCGTCAGCGCGTCCTGTACGCGGCCCAATTCGCGGAGCATCGTGGCGTTGAGGAGGCCGAGACGCATGCTGTCGCTACCGGAGGAGGCCAGCGCCCGTCCACGAATGGCGAGGTGCAGCGCGCGCTCATAACGTAACAGCGCCGCCTGCGTCTCTGCCGCATCGGCGTAAGCCGCGGCCGCAGCCGGATCTTCCGCACGGTCGAGATGTTCGGCGCGCAAGCTCTCATCGCGCGTCGCGTACCAAGCCGCTGCCGCCCTGTGCATTTCACGGCGCCGGGGTTTGAGCAGCGAAGCATAGACAGCGTCCCGGATCAGCGCGTGGGCGAAGAGACATCGCTCATCGGCCTGCATGAACAGCGTATGCGAGATCAGCTCCGCGCCGTCGAATTCAGCGTCGTCGATCAAATGTCTCAAGGCGTCGAGGGGAAAGCTCTGCCCCAAAACCGAAGCTGCTTGGAGGGCCGTGCGGTTGCGCGGCGCCAGACGGTCAACGCGGGCTTGAACCAGCGCTTGAACAGAGTCGGGAACGGTACGTTGAGAATCCTCTTGAGCGTGAAGGAGGAGCTGCTCCAGAAAAAGCGGATTGCCGCCGGCGCGATCGACCATCTGCTCGGCGCTGGCGACATCGCCGTTCATCCCGCGCGCCAAGGCAAGCGCGTCCTCACGCGGCAGCGGGCCGAGGTCGATTGTCGTTAGCAACGCGCCGCCCGCCTCGCTGCGCCAGCGGGCGTCGACGAAGTCCGCTTCGCGACGCGCCGTCACTGCCAGGACAGCCGGACATTCATTGATGGCGCTCGCCAGCGTCGCGAGATGGTCGCGCGTCGGGCCATCCGCCCAATGCATGTCTTCGACAACCAGCAGGCGCGGTTGACGCAAAGACAAGGTCTTCACCAGCGACGCCAGCAGGCGTCGTTTGCCCTGATGCCGCGCCGCATCGTTCATCGCGTCATAGAAGCTGTGCAACGCCAAGGACTGCGGGACATCGAGCAGATCGTTGAGGTAAACGATGTCCTCGGAGTTCGCCAGACCATCTCGCACCGCCGACGCCGCGGCCGCTTCTCGCGCTTCCGTCGAGGCGTCCAGCGTCACGTCAAGAAGGCTGCGTACAAGAGTGCGGATCGCGTCGAGCCCGACGCCGAAGTCGACGACAAAGCTCGCGTGGCGACGAAAGCCGGCGGCCGCCGCTTCATGTTCGAATTCTCTGACCAGCCTTGTCTTGCCGATCCCGGCATCGCCGCGGATGAGAATGACACCGCCGCGCCCGATTTCCCTGCAGGCCGCGAGCGCCGCCCGAAGGTGAGTCAATTCCCTGCTTCGCCCGACGATGGGTCTCGCGCGCTCCTCGCCGAACTGGCGAGCGCCGCGCAAGAGATAGGCGGCGACTGGCGTAACGAAGCCTTTGACGCTCAGGGCGCCGGCGTCGTCGCCTTCGAATTTCGTCTCGATGGCGCGCCAAACCCGTTCCGATATCAGGATTTCGTCGGCTCCGGCTTTGTCGGTCAACCGCGCGGCGAGATTTACCGTGTCGCCGGTCACCGTATATTCGCGATAAGTCTCGCTTCCGCCGCCAGCCGCCACCACCTCGCCCGCTGCGACGCCAATATGGGTCCTGATCGGATGCGCCGCCGTACCCTTGCTGCTCGACATCGTCGCGCATATGGCGAGGGCGGCGAGCGCCGCTCTCTCGGGATCATTGCCATGCGAAACCGGCGCGCCGAATACGGCCATGACGCTGTCGCCAATGTGCTTATCGATGTGCCCGCCGTGCTCGGCGACGATGCGGTCCGCCGCGCCGAAAAAACGCTGCAAGAGCGCGTGGACCTCTTCCGGGTCGAGTTGGGCGCTGAGCGCCGTGTAGCCGACGATGTCGGCGAAGAGCACGGTCACTTGGCGGCGTTCGCCTTCGGCCAAGCGGTTGGCTTGCTGGGCGGCAGGCAGCGGTTGGTCGCGGGGCGCCTTCAGGCCGGCGATCGACGCCAGCATTTTTTTGCGGTGGCCGAGGAGCACGCCGAGGCGCTCCAGATCGGTTTCGGTCAATTCAGGCAAAACGTCGCCGTCGACGGCATTGTCAAGGAACGCCGATTCATAGCGCTCTAAACCGAGCCCTCGCAGCCAAGCCGAGATATCCAAATCCGGCTCCTTTGCTGAGCGCCATACAGCACGAGCAGGCGCCGCGGTTCAAGGCGCGCGGCGCCGTCTAGCCACGAGGAGTTGATCCGACCCGTCTGGCGAAACCGGGTCGCGCCCGCTAGTTTGCCGGTCTCCCCTTCACGTCGCGCCGATCCGGCGCCGCGTTTTTTGCTGAAAGTTTCGCCATGTCCATGCCTATGACGCGCCTTGGCCGGACCGGCCTTACAGTTTCGCGGCTCGCCCTAGGCACCATGACCTTCGGGCTGCAAATCGACGAGGCGCTTTCGCATCAGGTGTTGGCCAAGGCGGCTTCGGGCGGGATCAATTTTCTCGACACCGCGGACGTCTATCCGCTCGGCGGCGACCTCACGACGGTTGGTCGCACCGAGGAGATCATCGGCCGCTGGCTGAAGGGCCAACGTCATTCCTTCGTCCTCGCCACCAAAGCCGTCGGCAAAATGGGGCCGAACGCTTGGGACGAAGGCGCCTCGCGCAAGCACCTGCTCGATGCGATCGACGCTTCGCTGAAAAGGCTCCAGACCGATTACGTCGATCTGTATCAATTGCATTCCGACGATCGTACGACGCCGCTCGAAGAATCCATGGCGGCCCTGGATACGATCGTGCGATCGGGCAGGGCGCGCTATGTCGGCGTCTCGAATTTCCTCGCCTATCGGGTCGCTCGAGCGCTTGGGATTTCCGATCTTAATCGCGGGGCGCGCATCGTATGCCTGCAACCTCGCTACAGTCTCCTGTTCCGACAGATCGAACGCGAGTTGCTGCCGCTTGCTGAGGAGGAGGGACTAGGCGTGATCCCATATAATCCGCTGGCTGGCGGCTTGCTGACAGGAAAGCACAAGGCGGGCGGCGCGCCGACGCCGGGCACAAGGTTTACGGTGGGCAAGACCGCGGAAATGTACCGCGCCCGCTACTGGAACGATCACGAATTTTCCACGGTCGACGCGCTTCAGAAATTGGCAGCCGAGGCGGGAACGTCATTGGTCACGCTAGCCATCGCCTGGACCATGGCCAATCCCGCCATCACGGCGCCACTGCTTGGCGCCAGCAAGCCGGAGCAATTGGACGCTTCCCTCGCGGCGGCGGACTATAAGCTCGATCCGGCGCTCAAGCAGAAACTTGATGAGCTGACGATCGAATATCGGCGCGGCGACGCACTGCGCTGAGGGTCGGGC
>JASLHV010000310.1 GCA_030153205.1 Roseiarcus sp.
GTGATTTCCGATCCCCCGATCATCTTGTCGGAAGGCGAGGCGGCGCCGCATTATTTGATGCTTTCGGCGCAGAGCGAGGCGGCTTTGCGCGCCTTGGCCGATTCCTACGCCGACCGCCTCGGCGCGGCGAATGACGACCAAACCCGCCGGATTCTCGCCGCGACGGCCTATCGCCGTGAGCGCATGCCGTACCGGCTGGCTTTGCTCGCTCAGGATCGAACGGCGCTGACGGGCGCTCTTTCGCGTTTTGCTGATACGGGCGAGGTTGATCGGAAGGCCGCGCGGGGCGTCGCCGTCGAGGGCGACGGTTCGATTGTTTTCGTTTTTTCGGGCAATGGCTCGCAGTGGCCAGGCATGGGTCAGGCGGCGTATGGGGCTAGCGCGGATTTTCGCGAAGCTTTCGCCGAAGTCGATTCCTATTTCACGCCTTTGGCCGGCTGGTCTTTGAAAGACGAGCTCTTCTCGAACGACCTTAGCCGCGATCTTGTCCGAGCCAGTATTGCCCAGCCGCTTGTCTTCGCAATTCAGGTCGCAAGCGTTAGGGCCTTAGCAAAACTCGGCGTTCGTCCGTCTCTGGTGATGGGCCATAGCGTTGGCGAAGTCGCCGCCGCGGAAGCAGCAGGCGTGCTGTCCCTCGCCGACGCGGTAAAGGTCATCTATTATCGTAGTCGCCATCAAGAACTGACCGAAAACGCCGGCGGCATGGCGGTGATTCTCGGCTCGCGCGAAGCGGCCGAGAAGCTTGTCGCCGAGTTTCCGACGCTGGCCGTCGCGGCTCACAATTCGCACCAATGCATCGTCGCGGCCGGGCCCACCCAAGCGCTCGACAACCTCGCCAAGCTGGCCTCGAAGCGCAAATTGCGCGCCCGTCGGCTCGATCTCGCCTATCCGTTCCACACATCTTTCATGGAGCCGGTGCGGCGCCATTTGATCCGCGATTTGGCCAATCTTGCGCCTACCGCGGGCGATGTGCCTTTCTTATCGACGATTTCGCCTGGAATTTTACCCGGACAATCGGCGAACGCCGTCTACTGGTGGCGAAACGTTCGCGAGAAAGTGCTCTTCCACGAAGGAATCGAGCACGCTATCGCGATGGGCAAGCGGGTTTTCCTCGAAATTGGCCCGAACGGTCCGCTCAAAGGCCATGTGCGCGACACGCTCGAGAATCTCGATCAAAACGGTTTCGTTGATATGGCGTTGGACGACCGGTCCAACGAATTTGAAGGCGATCCTTTCGAAAGGTCGGTCACACGGTTGCTTGCGGCGGGCGCGCGGGTTGATCCTGTCGTCAGTTTTGGTCCAGACCCTGGCGCTGGGACGGATTTGCCGTCTTATCCTTGGCGTCGGACGACGTTTCGTTTCGGCGAGACGGTGGAGGCGACCGGGCGATACAGCGCGCGTCCTCGCCATCCTTTGATCGGCGCCCGCGACAGCGTTGAATCGCTTGAATGGCGCTCGGTCATCGATCCGGAGGTCGAGCCGGCTTTGGCCGATCACAGGGTCGAAGGTCAAACAATTCTGCCTGGCGCCGCTTTCGTCGAAATGGCTTTGGCGGCGGCGCGCGATTGGAAAGGCGACGAAACGGTCGCTCTAAGCGGATTTGAAATTCTTCAGCCGCTGATCTTCGCTCCGAACGCGTCGCGCGAAATTCTTTGCCGCATTTCGGCAACGACGGCGACGATTGAAATCATGAGCAGGCCGCGGCTCAGCAAGGCGCCGTTTGCGCTCCACGCGCGCGGCGGGATCATTCAAAAGCTCGGTCCGATCGCCGCCGATGAGGCCGCCAAGCCGGTTTTGGGTCCGGGCGACAATTCTGTAGTCTATGCGCGCGCGCTTCGTTGCGGGCTCGAATTTGGGCCAACCTATCGTCAACTCGCACGCGCGGCTCGAACCGGCGTCGATCGGATTGATGTTGAATTGACGGCGCAACCGAGCGATCTGCGCTACGGGCTTGATCCGGCGCGGCTCGATTCCTGTTTCCATGGCCTTATTCTCCTGTTTGATGATTCAGGCGCGCAGGCCAGCGCTTATTTGCCGGTGCGATTTGACGAAGTCCGGCTGATTAAACCTGGTTCTCAGCTCGCCCGTGCGCAAATTCATATCCGTCGCTGCGACGCCCGGGTGATTGTGGCTGATTTCGACCTCTTTGACGCCGAGGGCGAATTGGCGGCTGTTTTGCGCGTCGCGCGTTATCAGGCGATGCGGACGCGTGCGGACCTTAATCTTTCGCAGGCTGCCTTGGTTCGCACTTGGGTTCCAACGACGGCCCCTATTTGGGGTCTTGCGGGCGCTGACGCGAAGATCAAAAATCGAAATCCAGACGAGACGGAGCTGCCGCAAGACAGCGTCTTGATCGAGGGCTGGGCCAGCGCCGCCGCTTTCGAAGTCGCGCGCGCGTTGAGCGTCGATGGCGTTCTTGATCCCGACGAACTTGTCGTGACCGGCCGACTGCCTTCTGACCGACGCCGTTGGGCGGACGCCGTGTTCGGAGCGCTGCAGACGAGCGGTCTCATCGAACGCCGAGGCGCGGCGCTCAAGCTCAGCAAACAGAAGATGCCTTCGTCTGAGGCGGTCTTCTTCAGCCTTGCTTCGCAGCATCCGCAGCGTGCGGCCGAAATCCTCCTCGCTGCGCGGATGGGGGCGATGCTGCGCGATTTTGCCCAAGGCAAGGCGGCTCTGACAGGCGCCCCTGACGCGGCGCGCGAAGCTTTCGAACAGCGTTCGCCGTCGGCGCTTGCCGCCGCAAAAGCTTTAGGCGCGCGTCTCGAAACGATGCCGCAATCGCCGAATGGACCTGCGCTGCGAATTCTCC
>JASLHV010000323.1 GCA_030153205.1 Roseiarcus sp.
TCCAGAAACGGCTCATGCTTTGTAATCCGATTTTTGAGCGTTAAATAGCATTGCTGGCTCTGGATCCACATTGATATTTCAAATCGTACTTCTGCGTTATTGCGAGCGAAGCGAAGCAATCCATAGAGCGATGAGGCTATCGCAAAGGCTGTATGGACTGCTTCGTCGCTTCGCTCCTCGCAAGGACGAGGGGTTCCCGCGCGCTACTCCGGACACGCATCGCTGCGGCGGATGATCACCGTCACCGCGAAAGGGGGCCGAAACGCGACGGGTTGCCGCGCCATCGCCCTCGCGCGACAATGCGCGCAGAATCCTCTCCGGACCTCCCCATGACCAAGCCGCACGGCCTCGACAAGGGCCTCACCAATTATGGCGACCGCGATTTCGCGCGATTTTTACGGCGTTCGTTTGCGCGCTCGATGGGCGTCTCGCGCGCGCTGCTCGATAAGCCGGTCGTCGGCATTGCGATGACGCCTTCGGGCTTCAACAATTGCCATCGCTTCATGCCCGATCTCGTCGAGGCCGTATCGCGCGGCGTGCTCGCGGCGGGGGCTTTGCCGCGGGCTTTTCCGACGATCTCGCTCGGCGAAGTGTTCCTCAATCCGACCAGCATGATCTATCGCAACCTTATGGCCATGGACACAGAGGAGATGATCCTCGCGCAGCCCATGGACGCGGTGGTGCTGATCGGCGGTTGCGACAAGACTGTGCCGGCGCAATTGATGGGCGTGGCTTCGGCCGGCGTGCCTGCGGTGCAACTCGTCACCGGACCCATGTCGACGGGACGTCATCGCGGCCAGCGTTTGGGCGCCTGCACCGATTGCCGCGCCTTTTGGGCGAAATATCGCGCCGGCGCGGTCGATGCTGAGGAGATCGCCGAGGTCGAGGGCCGTTTGTCGGTGACGGCCGGCACTTGCGCGGTAATGGGCACCGCGAGCACGATGGCCTGTATCGCCGAGACGCTTGGCATGGCGCTGCCGGGAAGCGCGGCGATCCCGGCGGTTCATTCGGATCGCCTGGTCGCCGCCGAGGAGACTGGGAGGGCCGCGGTTGCGCTGATTAGCAAGCCGATCGCGCCTTCGGAGGTCATTACGGAAAAGTCGGTGGAGAATGCGCTGCGCGTTCTTATGGCGCTGAGTGGCTCGACTAATGCGGTCGTTCACCTCGCGGCGATTGCGGGACGGCTCGGCATTCGTTTTTCCCTCGATCGCTTCAACCAAATCTCCGACGAGACGCCGACGTTGGTCGATCTGAAGCCGGTCGGCCAAGGCTATATGGAGGATTTCCACGCGGCCGGCGGGCTCGGCGCAGTGCTGCGCGAATTGAAGGCGCTTCTTCATCTCGACACGATCGACGTGACCGGACTGACGCTTGGCGCGCGTCTCGCGGAGCCGGCGGGCTGGGTCGACCGCGCCTTCATTCGTCCTTTCGACGATCCGATCTCGAAATTCGGCGGTCTCGTGGCGCTGCGCGGGAGCCTCGCGCCGGATGGCGCGATTTTGAAGCGCGCCGCAGCGACGCCGGCTTTGTTCGAATGCGAGGGCAGGGCGGTCGTCTTCGAAGGCCTCGAAGATCTCGCAGCGCGGGTCGACGATCCCGACCTCGACGTGACGCCGAACGATGTGCTTGTACTCAAGAACGCCGGACCAAAAGGCGCGGGCATGCCGGAGGCGGGCTATCTGCCGATCCCGAAGAAGCTCGCCAAAGCGGGCGTCAAGGACATGGTTCGCATTTCGGACGCGCGCATGTCCGGCACGGCTTTCGGAACGATCGTGTTGCATGTCGCGCCCGAGGCGGCGATCGGCGGCCCGCTGGCGGCCGTGCGCAATGGCGATCGCATTCGTTTGTCAGTCGAAAAGAGGCGGATCGACCTGCTGGTTGAGGACGCGGAAATCCGCCGTCGGCTCGGCGAGCGCCAGATGTCGCCAGCGCCGGAGCGTGGGTACAAGGCGCTTTACGCGCGCAGCGTAACGCAGGCGCCGGAAGGGTGCGACTTTGATTTCTTGGTGAAAAAGTGACGCGGCTTTCGCTTGGCGGCAGGACCGTTCACGCAGCATTAGTCCTCGCTTTCGACCGACAGTACGGATCGTCCGTCGGTTAGTTTTCCAATCCACGCATTGATTTCGTCTCGGGATGGACCGATCACTTCGAGCACGCCTCCTGTTATCTCACCGACGAGGCGAGGCGTGCTCACCACGCGGCCATCGATCAACACATGAACCGTCTTGTTAACGTGTCGGCCTGTCCACGAAGCAAATAAACGGCGGCTATTGTCGCTAAGCCGAACGTCGAGAACGATTTGATTGTTTAAGTCATGCCCTCTTTGGGCGCTTGCGACTTCGAGGGTGAGCGGATCGGCGGCGAAAGAAGAAGTCGGCGAGAGCAGCGCTAAGATCACAAGCGATGCAATTGCGGTGGATTTCATGCGCGGTCCTATTTGTTTGGCCCTTGCGGTTTCGCCGGCAATTTTGGCTACTGAAAGGCTTCGCTGACGCAAAGCGACGCGATGCGGGAGAGGGTAAGGGAAGGGGCACGCCAATGGCGACTCCGTGTCCTGGCTTTCGTGGCGAGTCAGGCGGGAGAGGGGGCAGGACGCTGCGGACCACGCCGGTGCGCGGTACGGCAATCAAATTATGAGCGGGGCGCTTGGAGCCCCCTCTCCCGCGAAGCGGTGGGAGGGTACGGGAAGGGGCCTTTCGTAGAGCGTGGCAGGCCTGCGCGCCCTCATGCATCGTCTTCGCGGCACCCTTCTACCCGTTTCACGGAGAGCGAGGTGTCATCCCCCTTCTTGAACGGCGCGTGTTCGTCATAATAGGCGATCGTCTCCTTCACCGCTTCGCGCTCGCGGCGGAGATAGTCTGCGACGGCGTCGCTGAGGCGTTGGTCGGCGAGTTCGTGAGCGGAATAGGTCGGGACGGGACGGTAGCCGCGGGCGAGCTTGTGCTCGCCCTGCGCGCCGGCTTCGACGCGTTTCAGCCCATGTTTTAGCGCAAAGTCGATCGCCTGATAGTAGCAGAGTTCGAAATGCAGAAAGGGACGTTCTTCGATCGCGCCCCAGTTGCGGCCGTAGAGCGCGTCATCACCGATGAAATTGAGCGCGCCGGCGATGTAGCGGCCGTTACGTTTGGCAAGAACCAGCAAGATACGATCGGCGAGGACGGCGCTCACTTTCGTGAAGAAATCGCGCGTGAGGTACGGAGAGCCCCATTTACGTGAGCCGGTGTCCATATAGAATTCGAAAAAAGCGTCCCAATGTTTCTCGGTGAGCGCGGCGCCGGTCACCCATTCGACTGCGACATCGCCGGCTAGCGCCTCGGTGCGCTCGCGGCGAATGGTCTTGCGCTTGCGCGAGGCGAGGGCGGCGAGAAAGGCGTCGAAATCGGTGTAACCCGGATTGAAGAAATGGAATTGCTCGCCATTGCGTTCGAGATAGCCGGCGCCGACCAAAGCGTCGCAATCGCGCCGATCGGGAAAAGTGACATGGATCGAGGAGGCTTCGATCGCCTCGCGCAGACCGCGCAGCGCGCCGATGAGCACGGCGCGGGCTTCGCCCGCTTGCGGGCCGGCCGCGACTAACAGACGCCGGCCGGTCACGGGGGTGAAGGGCACGGCGATCTGGAGCTTGGGATAATAGCTCCCGCCAGCTCGCTCGTAGGCGTCGGCCCAGGCGTGATCGAAGACATATTCGCCGCGGGAATGCGTCTTGCGATAGGCCGGCGCGCAGGCGACGAGGCGATCCTCTTCATCCTCAACCAGGACATGAAGCGGCATCCAGCCGCTGCGTGCTCCGACGGAGCGCGACTGTTCGAGCGCGTCGAGGAAGGCGTGCGTGATGAAAGGGTTGAAGCGTTCGCCGCAGGCCTCTTCCTCGCTCAGGCCGGAAGGATTGGCGCAGGCGTCCCAATCCGCCGCCGCGACGTCGGCGATGGCGCGGGCGACGCGGGCTTTATACCGTGTAGGACGCATGCTGACTCGAAGGCCTGTGCTCCCCCTAGAATAGGGTCGCCGCGTCATGTTGCAATGCGGCGCGTCTGCGCAGGGCGCGCGGACGCATCCGTTGGGTCACGCGAAGCGTGTTCAGGGCCTCGAGCGGTTGAGACGCCTCTATTGCGAAGCGCCGTCGGAATAGGTGGATTCCGATGCGAAGGTGGCCGATTTGTAGGTTGGACTCGCCGCCACGGCGGTCCGTAACGCTCTAGTGTCCGCGTCGGAGACCTCAGCACCGGGCGTATTTTTAATCTTCAGCGCTATTCCTTTGGCGACTTTCCACACCGAGTCGGTGTAGTTGGTGTCCAGGTTCTTATACATGTCGTAGAGAACGCCGGCGACATAAGCGGCGGCCTCGTTCTCGCTTTCCATGGTGAAATAGTCGCCTCTCGTGAAATCGTAGCCGTAGTTGATGTCCTGCATCGCGTGGACGGCCTCATGGACGAGATACGCCTTCTCATTATCGTCCGTCCCAAATGAGACGTTCGGGAAAGCGAATTTATTACCGTGGGTATAGTATTTCGCCGCGGCGCCGCCTGTCATGCGCTCGACACCAATATGCAAGGTGCCGAGCATCAGCGAAACGACGACATTCTGAAAGCCGGCCGCATCCACTTTGATGTGCGCCATGTTGAAGTCGATACGCTTGACCTCAGGAGATTGAAGCACCTGGAAGAGTCTGGCGCCGATGATGTTCTCTTCTTCACGGGACATGGTGGTTTTCCAATCAGAGAAGCTCCAACCTGCGATCGCGCCGATAGACGCCAACCGTCCCGTGAATATTACGGTCTGCCCGGACGGCGGCTGACGCCGATCGAACCTTCGTCGGCGATGTCGCCTTCGAAGACGATCTGGTCCGCCCATTGCGCCGCCTTGGCCCGCTGGGCTGCGTCGCGAACCGTCCAGACCATTACCGGCGTTGCGCGCAGCGCTCGCAATAGAAAGGGCGTCGGATGGGGTAGATCGTCGACGCTGAAGGACAGAAAGTCAGGCTGTGTTTCTGAGAAGTGGAGGAAGTTCGTACAATCGCTCCTTTGCTGTGCCGAAAGGCGGCGCCAATAATCGCTGTGATAATCCGCCTCAGCGACGATCCCGAGCGGGCGCTCGCATTGCGTCTTGCGCAAGTGCGCAACGACAGCGGGATCGAAACTCTTGAAAGCCAGTGGCCCCGGATAATCGACGACGGCGGCTTTGACGACCTCGGCGAGTTGCGCGTCGCCGTTGAAATCGCTTTTGATCTCGCAGATGATCGGCATGCGCCCGGCGACAAGATCCAGCAATTGTCGAAGGCGCGGGATGCAGGCGCGACCGCTTCTGAATGCGACGGCGGCCAGCTCTGATGTGGTCTTGTCCTTCACTGCGCCGCGCGCTTCTGTCAACCGGTCGAGCGTCTCGTCATGAAAGACGATCGCCTCGCCGTCGGCGCTGAGCTGCACATCGCATTCGATCGCAAAACCGCGTGCTATCGCGGCCTGTGCCGCGTCCAGAGTGTTCTCGATGATCCCGCGCGCCTCATTATGCAAACCGCGATGCGCGATCGGGCGCGCGGTCAGCCAATCGGGCGCGTTCAGCGCCATCAGGCGACCTCGAAGATCGCTTCAACCTCGGCGATTGCGTTAAGGGGCAAATGGGCGACGCCGACTGTTGTGCGGGCGTGACGGCCTTGATCGCCGAAGATTTCCGCCATCAGGTCGGAAGCGCCGTTCATCGCCTGGGGTAGCGCGTCGAAACTGCCTTCGACATTGAAGAAGCCGCCGAGCCGGACGACGGCGCGGATATGATCGAGATCGCCGACAGCCGCTCTCGCCTGGGCGAGGAGATTGATCGCGCAGAGCCGCGATGCGGCGCGTCCCGCTTCGACATTCGAGCCTGGACCGAGTTTCCCGACTTGGGCCAGCGCGAGCTTGCCGTCGGGGCCGAGCGGCAATTGCCCGGAAATGATCAGCATAGCGCCGAGGCGGGCGTAAGGAAGGTAATTGGCGACGGGCGCCGCCGGGGTGGGCAGTTCAATCCCAAGCGCCTGCAGGCGCGCGGCGATACGGCTCATCAAATATTCTCCCTTCCGTCTTTTCCGCCACAAACACGCCGTCTTTTGCAGCGCAATCATGGCGCGCGACGCCTGTACGGCAAGCGCTCGGGAGTTGCAAACGCCGCGCGCGGACCTCAAACTGGCGCGACCGCCTCGACGGGGGCGATTCACATTAAGGAATATTGCATGAAGGCGACCCTCGCCCTCACGATTCTGGGTTTGAGCTTGGCTGGCCAAGCCGCGGCCGATCCGCTCGTGCCATTCGCCTCGCACCGAGCGGCCTATACGATCTCGCTCGTCAAGGGCGATGGGGCCCAGGCGCCGGTCGCGGCGACCGGGATGATCGCCTATGAGTTCCGCGGCTCGGCATGCGACGGCTACGCCTCAGATTTCCGCCAAGTCACCGAACTTCAGCGCAACGAGGGCGACCCGATGGCCTCAGATACGCGCGCCATCATGTTCGAGGACGCTCAGGCCAAAAAAATGCGGTTCAAGATCGACTCGACCGTCGCCGAGACGTCGCAGCCGACCATTGACGGCAGCGCGACTCATGGCGACGGCGGCGATCTTTCCGTCGACCTGAAAGCGCCCAAGCAAGAAACCTTGCATCTGGGAAAGGATGTTCTGTTCCCGACGCAGCATCTTTTCCACGTCATCGAGGCGGCGAAAGAGGGCGAAGGCACGCTGGCGGCGCGGGTCTATGACGGGTCCGACACCGGCGAGAAGATTTTCGACACGCTGACCGTCATCGGGAAGCAGGCGAGCAGCCCGAGCGCCGATTTGGCCAAGGCCGAGGCCCTGAAATCCGTGCGGCGCTGGCCGGTGACGATCTCCTATTTCGACACGGCGAAAAAGGATGGGGCGCCCGACTACATCCTGTCCTTCGACCTTTACGAAAACGGCGTCCTCGGCTCGCTCAAGCTTGACTACGGCCAGTTCGTCCTGGTCGCCCAGTTGAGCAAATTCGAATTGCTGCAGAGCGAGCCCTGCACGCAATAAGGCCGTAATCGTTCGGACACGGCCACGTCGCGCGAATCGGTCAAGCGAGTTAGAAGGGCGTCGATCGGCGGCGCCTTGACGGCGTCGCTTGACGCTCGTCTCTCAGAGACGGCTTCGCGCCGAACGGATGGCTCATGCGCATTTTGCTTACCAATGACGACGGCGTTCATGCGCCGGGCCTGGCGATTTTAGAGGAAATCGCCCGGAGTCTGTCCGACGACGTCACGATCGTCGCGCCTGAGACGGACCAGTCCGGCGTCGCTCATTCTCTGTCTCTCAACGATCCGCTCCGCTTGCGCGAGATTAGCGACCGCCACTTTGCGATTCGGGGAACGCCGACGGACTGCGTCATCATGGGCGTGCGCAAGATCATGGCCGACAATAAGCCGGACCTCATCCTCTCCGGCGTCAATCGCGGTCAGAACGTCGCCGAAGACGTGACCTATTCGGGGACCATCGCCGCAGCGATCGAAGGAACGCTGATCGGGACACCCTCGATCGCCTTGTCGCAAGCCTATGGCGGCGACGGTCACAAAGGCATCCGATGGGAATGCGCGCAGGCGCATGGGCAGGCGATTATCGAAAAAATCTTGAAGCAGGGCGTACCGCCAGGCGTCCTGCTCAACGTCAATTTTCCACATTGCGCGCCGGAGGACGTCGCGGGGGTCGCGTTGACGACGCAAGGGCGTCGCGACACGGAATTGCTTCGCATCGAGGAGCGTTCGGACGGACGCGGTAATCCCTACTACTGGCTGATGTTCAAGCGCGGCCGCTTCACGCCAGACGCGGGTACGGATATCGAGGCGCTCGCATCCAAGAAAATTTCGATCACGCCGTTGCGGTTGGATTTGACGGACGAAGCGACGCGCGTGCGCTACGAAAAAGCGTTCGGTTAAGGCGCGTCTCTACGTTTCAATTTATGATTTGCGGGGAAGGGGATTGACGGTCGGCGCTGAAGCTCAGGATCGCGCGCAGTTCATGCTGCTGATGCGCGCGCGGGGCGTGCGCGATCTCGAATTGCTGAGAGCCTTGGAGCGGGCGCCGCGGGCTCTGTTCATGCCGCAGCGTTACGCCGACATCGCCGGTCGCGACATCGCGCTGCCTATCGGCTGCGGCCAGACCGCGCCGCCGCCATCGCTTGTCGCCACGATGATCGAGCTCTTGGCGCTCCAGCCTCATCATCGCGTCCTCGAGATCGGCGCCGGCACGGGTTATGCGACCGCGTTGATCGCGCAGCTTGCGCGCGAAGTATTCAGTCTCGAACGCTGTCAGTCTCTGGCGCTTGAAGCGGCGACCCGCATCGAGGCCTTCGGCGTCTCCAATGCGAGAGTGGCCTGGGCCGACGCGCTATCGGCCAGCGCAGTCGAAGGGCGTTTCGATCGCATCGTCGTTCATGCGCTGATCGAGGAGCCCTTCAATCGCTTCGTCGACCTGCTGAGCGAGGACGGCGTTTTGATCGCCGCACGGATGGTCGAGCGGGCGAGCGGTCGCGAACAGCGAATCGTCAAAATGACGCGGCGAGGCGAGGACCTCGATGTGGTCGATGTTGGACCGGCGCGATCGTTGGCGCTGCTCGCTCGAGGCTTGACGCGAGGCCTTTGAGAGGCGGTTGCTTCGGTAGACTGCTAAAGTTCTACAGAAACGATTCATCCTAAACCTTCCCTTAACCTCAGCAGCGTTAAATCTATCAAATCTTCTTCAGTGTGCTCGGGTGGGTTAATCCGATGAGTAAGAGTGCGGCGTTCAATATGACGCGGGTTGCGGCGCGTCTTGCCATGACTGGCCTGGTTGGCGGTTGGTTGGCCGGTTGTTCAGCGGACTCGACCCGCTTCTCAGACGCCTTTTCCTTGGGCGACGGAACGCCGACCCCGGGCGCCAGCGTTGGTCCGGTCGCTTCGGCCAATTCAGCGCCTAACGCGAACTACGCAGCCGCAGCGCATAAGAGCCCGGTCGCCGTCTCGGCTCTTCCGGCGCCAACGCCATCCTCGACTGGTTCGATCAAGCCGACGACCACTCAACCGATCACGGGCTTCAGTGGCGATTGGACTACGACGGGCGGATCGCCGATCATCGTCGCTGACGGCGAAAACGTCGATGTCATTTCGCGTCGCTTCGGCGTGCCGCAGCATGCTCTGCTCGAGGCGAACGGCTTCTCGAGCGCAAGCCAAGTTCGCGCGGGTACGAGGCTGATCATTCCGGTCTATAGCGCGGGCGCCTCCAAAGCGGCGCATGCGCATGTCGCAGACACCGACGGCGACGAAACCAAGCACGCCACGGCGAAAGCCGAGAAGGCGGAAAGGGACATCGAGAAGGACAAGAAAAGCGAAAAGGAAAAGGCCGAGACTTCTGACCACAAGAAGCACGATAAGGCCAAGACCGCTGACGCTGATAAGCCCGAGAAAGCAGAGAAGGCGGAAAAGTCCGCAAAGCTCGATAAATCGACCAAGACGGCGACTCCAGCTAAGGAGGTCGAAGCGCCCGCCAAAAAGCAGGTCGAAGCGAAAGCCGAGACCCCGGCGGCGAAGAAGCCCTCTCAGACCGACAAGACTCCGACCGGCAGCGTCCATGCTGAGGAACCCGCCACGAAGCCGATAACGAGCGCGGAAGCCGACGCGGCTGGCGTTTCGCCGGAATTTCGATGGCCTGCGCGCGGCCGGATCATCGAGGGCTTCAAAGCCGGCGGCAATGACGGCATCAACATCGCCGTGCCGGAAGGCACTTCCGTCAAAGCGGC
>JASLHV010000326.1 GCA_030153205.1 Roseiarcus sp.
TGACGGTTGTGTGTCTTTCCTTTGGCGAGCGCGGCGAGTCGGCGAAGCTCTGGCGGCAAAAGGGCATGACTTTGGAACGCGTGAAGGCGGAGCGTCAGAAAGAGGCCGAGGCGGCGGCCAACGCCCTCGGCGTCTTTCCGACGCTCCGCCTTCACGCGTTCCAAAGTCATGCCATTTTGCCGCCAGAGCTTCGCCGACTCGCCGCGCTCGCCAAAGGAAAGACACACAATCGTCATCGCGGTCCCACGCGCCGCATGCAGCGCGATGGCGCCGCCCGCGCGCCAGACGAAATCGGCGGAATGGGCGCTGACGACTAGGCCTGTCGTTCCTGAGCTCATTTTCTTCTCCTCGCATCAATCTTCGAGCGGCGGCGTGCCGTGGGTATGAAAACTCTCGATCGTCTTGAGACCCCAGGCCTGGCCTTTCCTGCGTTCCGCTTCGCTCCAGCGGATCGGCTTCCAATCGGGCGCGAGGATCAGCCGCGCGCCGGCATTGGCGACTTCGACGCGGTTGCCGCCGGGCTCGTAGACGTAGAGGAAGAATGTCTGCTGTACGGCGTGTTTGTGCGGGCCCGTCTCGATGAAGACGCCGGCTTCTAGGAAAATGTCGGCGGCGCGCAGGATTTCTTCGCGGCTGTCGAGCGCATAGGTCAGATGGTGGAAACGGCCGCCGACGCCATGGGCTTCGAGCGTATAAGCGAAGTCGTAGCTCTTATTCGTGCAAGTCATCCACATGCCGGCTTCGACGCCGCTGTCGAGCATGATCTGCTCGGTCAAGCGAAAGCCCAAGACTTGCTCGAAGAATTCGCGATTGGCGCGGATATCCCTGGCGAGGCAATTGAAATGGTCGACACGCCGGACATTGACCCCGCGCGCCGGAAAGCGCTGTGCCTGGTTCTTCAAAGCAGGCTTGAATTTGTCCGGCGCTTCGTACCATTGCGTTTCGTAGTACAATTCAAGGAGGTGGCCGTCGGGGTCGTGAAATTGATAGGCCGGCCCGTGGCCGAATTCATTCTCGCGCCAGCCGACGCCGAGGCCGGAATGCTCCAAGGCGGCGACGCGTCGGGCGAGAGCGGCCGGGCTGCGGGCGCGAAAGGCGGCGTGGCCGAGGCCAGACGTCTTCGATCCCGTCAGTTTGAGCGAGTAGGTCTCATAATCGTCCCATCCGCGCAGGAAGACGGATTCGCCCTGCTGGCCGCTCTCGGTCATGCCGAGCACATCGACAAAGAAACGCAGGCTTTCCTCGGGTTTCGGTGTCAGCAATTCCAGATGGCCGAGGTGAGCCACGTCCAGACAGGGTTCGTCAGTCGGCATCGCGTTTCCAATCCCTCGGCCGCGCCTGGTCTAGGGGCGCGGCTGCTCGATCGTCTTATTGTTTCTTCAGGCTTCGTTATCACCGCCAGTTATAGAGGCCACGAGGCCGTGCGCGGTAATCTCGGCGACATAGGCGCGCAGCGCGGACGCAAACATCTGGGCGGCGGAAGGCAGCGGACGGTCGCGCGGCGTAATCAGCCCCGCCGGCCGATCCGGCGCCGGAAACGGCAAGGGGACGACCCGCAAAGCGCCACGCAGCAAATCGCCGACCATCATCAATCGCGGCACGACCGCGAGCATGTCAGTCTCGTGCAGCATCTCGCGGATGAAACTATAGGAGCTCGATCGCAGCGCCGTCCCAGCGTCGAGATCGAGCAGCGAAAGCAGATGTTCGATTTCTTCGCCGACCCGCTGGGTGATCGTGGGCAGGACAAGGTCGCAGCGTCGTAAGGCGTCGATTGTGACGGCTTCGGCGAAGATCGGATGTTCGGCGCGAGCGAGGATTGAAATCGGCTCTGTCCACAAGGCTTCGCGTCCGAACCCATCGGGGGTCGCAGGTTCGTACAATCGTCCGACGATCAAATCGATCTCGCCCGCGGCGAGCAGCGGCAGAAGGTCCTTGGTTCGTCCCTGCAACAGTCGGACCCTCACGCCGGGATGAGCCGACTTCAAGCGCGTGAGGACGCCCGGCAGCACGCCGGCCGCAGCGACGGGCAGCGCGCCGAGCGCCAGGGTTCCCTCCTCGGAACTCGAGAGCCGATCGAGCTGTTCGTCGAGGCGGTGCAATTCAGCAAGAATGCGCCGCGCGCATTGGACAAAGGCCGCGCCGGCCTCGGTCGCACGGACGCCCCGCGAGTGACGGTCAAACAGCCGAAGTTGGAGAATGTCCTCCACTTCATGAAGGCTTTTGGTCAGGGCCGGTTGCGTAATGCCGAGCGCCGCCGCCGCTTTGATCAAGCTGCCGTGCGTTTCTATGGCGTCGGCGGCGCGAAGCAAATGAAGGCGCAAGCGTTGATCAAGATACCTGCGCGCCGCCATGCTGATCCGCGGTCAGTTCGTTGCGTCCGTCAATGATCTTACCGCAGACCATCGTCGGCTCGATAGTCGGCGTCGCTCCCGCGCTTTGCGGCGAAACCCAACCGCTATATCCTCGGAAGAATAACGTTGCGCTATTCCCGCGACGCCGTGGATTGGAGCCGCCAATGCGTTTCTCGCGTCTTTTATCAGTAGGTCTTGCGCTTGCCGTGTCGTT
>JASLHV010000393.1 GCA_030153205.1 Roseiarcus sp.
GATCGAAGAGGCCTTGAATATGTCCGTCGCTGATCAGGCGACCTTGGTCAAACCCGCTGAGGCGACCGACGACGCAAAGGCTGCGTCCGCTCCCAAACCTTTGCCCCACGTCGCCGCCGCGCCGACGACCGGGACCGTCCCGCCTCCGGCTCCGGCCGTCGAGCGCCGACCTGGCGCCGAACCGCCGCGGGCAATGCCGCAGCCGATTAAACCGCCGGCCGCGATCGCGGCTGCAGAGCCGCCGCCCGCGACGCCCCCGCTTTCGCCGGCGAACGCCGAGGCCGCCCCGGCCTCCCTCGTCCCTTCGAGCCCGCCCGCCAATGACGACCGCCCGTCCGTCGGCCAGCTCATGCTCGCTTTTCAGAGCCGCCCGCCGAGCCGCGCGCCGGTCATCACGGCGACTGTCGCGTCGTTGGCTTGGCTCGCCTTTTGCGCCATCTATGCCTATGGCCATTACGATCTTGGCGATTTCCACTCGCTCCTGACTCGCGAATTCTGGCTTCAGCCGGAGGTTCCGCTTGCCGCCATCATCATCATCGGACCTATCCTTTTCATATTCGCCATTGCGACTCTCTTCCGCCGCGCGCAGGAGCTTCGAACCGCCGCGCGCGCGATCAGCCAGGTCGCCATGCGGCTTGCCGAGCCAGAAACCGCCGCGACCGAACAAGTCGCGACGCTTTCCCAAGCGATCCGCCGAGAAGTCGCTTCAATGGGCGACGGCATTGAGCGCGCGCTCGCGCGCGCTTCCGAGCTGGAGACATTGGTGCGAGGCGAAGTCTCCAACCTCGAGCGCTCGTACTCCGATAACGAACGCCGCGTTCGTGCGCTGATCACCGAATTGGCCGATCAACGCGAGGCGATCGTCGCCAATGGCGGCAAGGTGCGAGCGGCCATATCGGGCGCTCATCAAGGCGTCGCCGCTGATCTCGACGCAATCGCCGATCGGCTCAGCGAACGTATTGCCGGCGCCGGGCAGATATTGGTCGCCTCGCTCGGGGCCACCGCCGAGGGCGTCAATGTCGCCCTTGAGCGGTCAAGCGCAGAGACGATCGAAAAAATCGCCGGACAAGGCGCGCAGATGACAGCGGCGCTCGCCGCTTTGGGCGCAGATGTCTCCGACCGCCTCGCCCAGGCGAGCGACCACGGCGCATCATCAATCATCGATCGCGTGGCGGATATTGATCACAGAATCCGAAGCACCGGCGAAGCCTTGACCGCCGATCTGGCCGCTCGTGGGGACGACCTGGTCGGCAGGCTCGATGCTGCCGGATCGCGCGCTTCCGAAGCGCTGACCGCGCATAACGAGGGATTTATCGAGCGGGTCGCGCATTCAAGCGAAGCGATTCTTACCGACTTCAATACGCGCGCCGACGATATCGCCAATCGCCTTGATAGCATTGGCGCGCGGATCGCGGATACGATCTTCGATCGCGGCGACGGCCTGGTCGCGCGTCTTGCCGAAACCACCGATCGTTTACATCACGAAGTCGCGGTAAGAGGCGAGGATCTCCATGCTCGCCTGAGCGCGTCGCATGAACAGCTCGTGACGTCATTCGGTGAACGCGCAGAACAAGCCCATCGTCTTCTCGAAGATACGTCCGCGGCTTGGACAGGCCAGTTCGACGCCCGGCAGGTCGCGTTCGCCAATCAGTTGGCGCAACATTTCTCCGCGCTGAACGAACGCGCCGACGAAGCGCAGCGCATGTTCGATGCGAGCTCAGCCTCGTGGGCAGCTCAGCTCGACGCCAAGCACGCAGCGCTTGGCGGTCAGTTCGATCAACACTTCTCCGCCTGGACCGAGCGCGTCGACGGGGCGCAGCGCCTTTTCGACGAGACGGCTTCTTCTTGGGCGACGCAACTCGACGCGCGTCAAGCAGCGCTCGGGATCTTGCTCGATCATCAATTCTCGGCTTGGGCCGAACGCGCCGATCAGGCGCAGCGCCAGTTCGATACGACATCGGCGACATGGACCGAGCAACTGGACGCGCGCCAAGCCGCATTGGCGGCGCAGCTCGAGCAGCACTCCAACGACGTGAGCACGCGCTTTGAAGAAACGTCGCGTCGCACCGTCACGGCGATTCAGGAGAACAGCGCCGAAATGCACGAGCGGCTGGCGACCACCGCCAGCGACTCGATCGCCAGGATGGACGAGCAAGCCAATCGTTTGGCCGCGAGATTCGCCGCAAGCGCCGGCGAAGCGGTCGCCGCGATCGCAATCCAGAGCGAAAGCATCAACGAGACCTTGAATACTCAGCTCGCGAATTTCGAGCAGACGTTCGCCGGCCGCAGCAACACCGCGATCTCTGCCCTCGGCCAGCAGACCGGACAGCTCGGCGAGCAGCTTGAAATGCTCGACCGGCTGGTCGGCGCGACCGGCGAGGGTTTTGTCGAGCGCCTTGGCGCTCATGCTGAACGCCTGACGACGCATATCGACCAACAGGTCGGCGCGCTCGATCGGACCGTTGGCGCGCACAGCGAGGAGATCGATCGCAAGCTCGCCGAACACCGCCAACGCTTCGAAGATATTTCCGGAACGCGGCTCGCCGAATTCGAAACGGCATCGGCCGCGCGGCAAACGGACATCGACCGCGCGCTTGTTCAACATGGCCAACGTTTCGAAGACGTCTCTGCGGCACGGCTCGCCGAATTCGAAACCGCTTCTGCGGCGGCACACGCGGACATCGACCGCAAGCTCGCGGAACATACCCAGCGTCTGTCCGATACGTCAGTCGGACGGCTTGCCGATTTCGAGGCGACGGCGGCGGCGAGCCATGCAGATATCGAGCATAAGCTTGCTGACCATACCCAGCGCTTCACAGAGGCCACGGCGTCTCGGCTCGCAGAATTCGAAGCCGCCTCTATCGCGGGTCACACGGAGATTGAGCAAAGGCTC
Source organism: Roseiarcus sp. (assembly GCA_030153205.1). GTDB lineage: Bacteria > Pseudomonadota > Alphaproteobacteria > Rhizobiales > Beijerinckiaceae > Roseiarcus. The sequence goes on from JASLHV010000393.1 coordinate 2,894, forward strand.
GCCGACCATACGCAGCGCTTTGTGGAAATGTCGGCGGCCCGCATCGGGGAGTTCGAGGTTGCTTCGATGACCCGTCACGCGAATGTCGAACGCGTGCTTGGCGACCATACGCAACGCTTCACGGAAGCGTCAGCCGCGAATCTATCCGAATTCCAGGCCGCTTCAGCGACGCGTCATGCCGATCTGGAACGCGCGCTGGGCGATCATACTCAGCGCTTCTTGGAAATCGCCGCCGCACGTCTCGGTGATTTCCGGACCGCTTCGGCGACTCATCACGCCGAAGTCGAAAGAGCGCTGAACGATCATACTCAACATTTCGCAGAGGCTTCGGAGGCGCGTCTCGCTGAATTCCAGACCGCCTCTGCGGCCCGTCATGCGGATATCGATCGCGCGCTCGCTGAACACAACCGGCGGTTCGAAGAAATTTCGAGCGGTCGCGTCAGCCAATTCGAAAGCGCATCGGCGGCTCATCATGCCTATGTCACCCGCGCTCTGACGACGCATGCTGAGAGGATGGATCACGCCTTCAACGAGGGACTCAATGTGTTTGACGGCGCCATTTCCGGGCGCATCGGGGAATTGGTCACCCGCGTTGAGGACCAGAGCAACGCAATCGTCAGCCAGATCGGTGGCAAATTGTCATCGATCGAGGAGACGTTCACCGTTCATGGGCCGGCGCTCGACGAACGCTTGGCCGCCCGCAACGCCGAAACGGTGTCGCTCTTCGAGAACAATCTGAAAGCCATCGACGACCGCTCAGCGGGGCGCGCCGAACAGATTTCAAGAACTCTGGAAGTGCTGCTCGATCGCGTCGATAACGGTTTGGAGACTCGCGCCCGCGCGCTCAACGATACGCTTGCCCAACGAACCTTGGAGATGGCGCGCACGCTCAGCGTGGGCGGCAAGGAAATTGTCGTCGCGCTCGACGCCAAGGCCCAGGAAATGGGTGAAGCCTTGCAGAGCCGCGCCTCCTCGTTGACCGAGGCGCTCTCCGGCCAGGCACGCGAAATCAACGCGACGCTTGGAGGCAATTTGATCGCGCTCAGCACGGCGCTCGGTGAGAATGTCGAGCGTATGCAAGAGCGAGTCGTCACCCCACTCGAGAGCCTGTCCGGGACGCTGGGTTCAATGGTGTCCGGCCATGCCGAGCAGATCGCCTCGACGCTCGGCGAACATCGCCGCGTGATCGACGAGACCATTGGCTCGCATGGCGCAGCCATCCGTCGCTCCTTGGAGACCGGCGCCGCCGATCTCGACTCGAACATGAGCAACGCCCTTGGCGCGCTCAGCAACACCTTTGCGGCTCACGGAGGCGGACTCAGCAAAGCCTTGTCCGATCAAATCGGCGACCTTCGCGCGGTTATCGACGACAAGGGCGCGGAATTCATCGCACGGATCGGAACGCGCGGCGGCGAGATGTCGACCGAGCTCGCGAGCGCGGCGGAGCGCGCCGCGCAGGCTTTCGATCAACGGACCACGTCGCTCATCAATCTCTTGTCGCGGCGTAGCGAAGACTTGCTGGCGGCAGTCAATGCGGGCTCCGCGAGCTCTCTGCAATCTCTGGGCGCCCTCACCGCTCAAATCAGCGAAGAGGCTCAGAACGCGGCCAATCTGTTGCGCGCCGCCGTCAATGAAACGGCCACGGCGACGTCCGACGCCGTGTCTAGTCTCGGCGAGAAACTGCATGGCCACGCTCAACAGTCGAGCGATTTGCTCCGTGACGCCGCCGCCGTTTCGTCACAAACTGTCGCCGCCCTCAGTGAAAGGCTGCGCAGGGACGTCGCACAGACAAATGAAATGTTCCGCGTCGCCGCGGCGGATTCTGCGCAAACTGTCGCGGGACTTGGTGAAAAACTGCGCCACGACATCGAGCAATCGGGCGAACTCTTCCGCGATGCTGCGGCCGTTTCCTCGCAAACCATCGCCGGTCTCAGCGATAGATTGCGACGCGACCTTGAACAATCGAACGAATTGCTTCGGCAGTCGGCGTCCGCCTCTTCACAGGCCGCCGCCGAAGTCGGCGAGAAGCTGCGTCAGGACGTTGAGCAGTCCGGCGCCCTCCTGCGGGAGGCGCTGGAGCGTAGCGGCGACGTGTCAGTCAACGCTTTGAGCGGCGCGGGCGAACGGCTGCGGACCGAATTGCTGCAAGTTCTCGATCGGCTCAGTGCAACAAGCTCTACTTTGGAGCGCGTGGTTGGGTCGGCCGGCGAGGATCTCGAGAATGTTCGCGGCGGCCTTGCCGAAAGAGTAGGCGAATTCGAACGCGCGCTTGGCGCGATATCCTCGCAGATTGCAGCGCTTGGACGGGCCTCCTCCACCACGCAGAAAGAGGCGAGCGCCCTCGCCGATCGCCTCGGCGATCATGTCAATTCACTCGCCGGCGCGACGAATGATCTTTCGTCTGTACAGGAGGCTTTCGACGAAGCGATCACCCGGCGGCGCGACAGCCTCGCGACGCTCATGGGCGAAGTCAGCGTCAAAAGCGACGCTTTCGAGAATCTGCTGCAATCCTTCACGACGACGGTCGAGGACTCGCTCGCTCGAGCGTTGCAACGTGCGAAAGAAGTCCAGACTTCGGTGTCGCAGACGACGAGCGGCGCCGCACATCAAATCACGAGTCAATTCGAGACGATCCGCGATCAGGCGGCTAAGGAGCGCGAACGTACGGCCGCCGCCCTCGAGGAAGTGTACGAACAGGCCAATACCCAATTGTCGACGCTTATGAACATGGCCAACGAGCGGTTCAAACAGACTGCCGCCAGCTTGCGGGCGACGACAACAGAAATCACGCGCGAACTTGAGGCAACCCGACAGGAATTGCAACGCGGCGTGCTCGAACTGCCGCGCGAGACCAGCGAGCAAGCGGCTGCCATGCGCCGTGTCGTCGGCGATCAAATCAAGGCGTTGAACGAGCTCGCGGAAATCGTCGCCCGATCTGGCGGAAGCTTCGATGTCGCCGAACCTGCGCCGCCGCCCGCGCCACGTGCGCTGGAAGCGCCGCGACCAGCCGAACAGCCACCACAGCCGTCGCGACTCGTTGAAGCGCCGCCGAGACCTGTGGAGGCGCCGCGACCCGCTGTAGAGCCTGCGCCGGCGCGGCAAGAACGGGCTCGTCCGTACGTTCGTCCGCAGGCCCCTGCCGCCCCCCCGGCTCCGGCGACAGGGCGCGGACAAGTCGGTTGGTTGAGCGATCTCCTCTCGCGCGCATCACGCGACGATAACGAGCCTACGCCGGAAAGCGTCAGCCAGATCAAAGCGAATGTCGAATCCCTCGATCCTATTTCGCTCGACATTGCGGCTCTGATCGATCCAGCGGCGGCGACGGAAATGTGGGATCGCTGGCGACAAGGCGACACCAACGCCTTCTCGCGCCGTCTCTATACGGCGCAGGGTCAGCAGACTTTCGATGAAATCCGCCGACGTTGCAAAGCCGACCCGCAGTTCCGCGAGACAGTCGCGCGCTACACTCAGGAGTTCGAACGGCTGCTCGCTAAGATCGGACGCGACGATCGCGACGGATCGCAATCGCGCGACTATCTCCTGTCAGACAATGGCCGCGTCTACACGATGCTGGCGCATGCCTCCGGACGATTGGGTTAGCATGTAAGCAGAAGCCGCCAGTTCTCGTGTGAGAGTGTTCCCGCCTGCGAAGAGTTGGCGAGCGCCTAGTGATCAGAGTCGGATCAACATCGGCGACGTCAAGGCCTGCGTCGTCGATAGGTACGAAGCGAGCTCCGAGAATGAGCTCCGCTGCCGGGTCTCCGCCCACGGTCGAAGCGCGGACGCGCCATAGAGGCGCGCCGCAGCGACGCTATCCGCCCTCGCCGATCTGGCGTCTGCGGCCGACACGCTCGGCGTCACGACGCTGATCGACGGATTATGGCTACTTACAGGCTTGCAGGCGAGCGCCTTGGGACGAGACGGCGCGCTCCGCCAGATGGAGACTTCATCCACCACAAACTCGGGGCGAAAGTCGCCGCTAGGCGCTCGCGGGCCGGTGACCGAGTCCCTCGTTGGCTTGCAGATATTTCTGCGGCGCAAATCGTTTCACCAGTTGACACTGTTGTATGGTGACCAGATAATCTGCCGAAGATCCCGCATCTAAACAACTCCGCCACGGGTCGAAGGCACCTTTGGGCGCGGGGCGGCGGCAAAAACGGAGGAGATTGATGGCTTTCAGCCGCGCCATCACCTGGCATGCGGCGCCGATTCTTGTTTCCTTATTTCTTAATCCTGAGAGACCCAATCCCCAGCAAAGGGGATGGAAGTCGTCACCATAAGCATAACGCGTGAGGAACCCAAGAGGAACAATATGCAGGATAAACGCGGAAATACTTTCAGGCCGTCGCCCCTATCATTGGGTCGGCGTCAATTCATCGGCGCGGCCGCGACGGGCGCCGCGGTCGCTCTTCTGCCCGGCGTTAGTACTGCTGATACTCTTCCGCCACCGCTCCTTGGCACCTCCGTCAGCTCTACTCTGCCGTCAAAGGACGCGGTCGTGGCCGCCGTAAATCTGGTCAATGGCTCCTGGATCAACCAGCGTCCTCTTCCCAAAACGCCGACCAACACCTGGGATTGGGCCACCTATTTCAGCGGTAACATTGCCGCGTACCGCGTTATCAAAAACCAGCAATTCCTCGACTACGCCCGCGCTTGGGCTCAGCAGAACAACTTTGCTCTCTATGGTGGCGACACGACCCGAATCCCGGACAACCAATGCGCCGGGCAGGCCTACTTCGATCTCTACGATATCGACAAAGATAAGGCGGATGTAGAAAGCATCGTCGCCTCCGTCACCACCGTGGCGAAGAAACCGATATTGAACTCGGACTGGACGTTTGTGGATCAACTCCATATGGCGATGCCGAGCTTCGTACGGGTGGCCAACTATACGAACGATTCGAGCATCCTCGACGGTATGTTTTCGCTGTACATGAACCTCAAGGAAACACAGAAATTATACGACTACGATTACGGCCTTTGGTATCGAGACAGGAATTACATATGGCCCACTGGCTCCAGGTCGAAGTCGCCAAACGGGAAGCGCGTGTTCTGGTCGCGTGGCAACGGCTGGGCCTTCGCGGCGCAAGCCAAGGTGCTGGGCCTGTTGCCATCTTATGACGACAAATACAAGAAATGGCCCGACTATTACCACAACTTGCAAAACATGGCGGTTACTCTGAAGTCTGTGCAACGCAGTGACGGTTTCTGGAACGCCAATCTCGCTGACCCGAACGACCACGGCGGCCCAGAGACCAGCGGTACCGCCCTATTCGCCTTTGGCCTGGCGTACGCCATCCGCACCGGTTTGATCGACAAGACGACCTACCTCCCGGTGCTGGCGAAGGCCTGGAACGGCATGGCTTCCACTGCGGTCCAACCCGGTGGCTTCCTTGGTTATGTGGAGGGCTCAGGCCAAGCGCCGGAGCAGGACAACCACAATCCGGTCACCGCAGCAAGCACAGCCAATTTCGGCGTAGGCGCGTTCCTGCTGGCGGGCGCTGAAATCGCGAAACTGGTGGAGCCGACACTTGACCAGAGCATGGCCTGATCACAGATGAGGAGTGTCGGGCGCCGCGACGGCGCCGTCAGCGCCCGGCTCTCCTACCTCCTGAACGACAGTACGATCCCTTACAGGCGCCCAGCGGTGAAAGAGACGATCTGTCCCATCACGACCGCGAGCGCCTTGTCGAGCGCCGCCGCCGCTTGCGCGCCATTCACAGCGGTTACCGGCGCGTCGGCTTTGAAAACTTTCGTAGCGATGATCCGTCCGTCTGCCCCTCGATCGATTTCGGCTGCGATTTCGACAATTGCCCTGCTGCTCGGCGCATCGATTTCAAAGTGACGGATGTCCAACGCGAGCGCATAATCCGCGGGCGTACCGCTGACCCGCGACACGGATCGGAACAGATGGGCGTTTTGGAAAGTCTCGACGAGACGGGTCTGCACAAGCGCCGGCAATCGTTCCGACCATCGCCCATCAGGAAGATAAGCCAGCGTCTTCTGGTCCGTGCGTACAACGATGCGCGGCGTATCGAATTCGATCGGCCCCAGGGGCTCGCGCACCGCGAGTTCGACTTTCAAAGGACTCTGGCTCGGAACGTCGGCGGCCGATAGATCATAGGCCGTCAATGATGGACCGTCGCCGACGCAGCCTTGCAACAATGACGCCACGCCAAGCGCGACAAGGGGCATAAGACGGGGCCGAGTCCATGCCGACAATCGATTTCGCAACTCAAACGCCATACGCTTTCGACGCGTCCTTATTGACCGCTATGATAATCCGGCAGCGACGGTTTCGCGCCGAATATGACCTGGCTAGGATTATTGCTCAAGGAATGGACGAAACGATCAATATCATTGATCGTACGACGCCCGTCGACGGCCAACGCCTCGTATTCCCGCAAACCGTTGTTTGAGAAGCGGCTGAGACCGCCTGAAATATCCTTGACGCGCTGGTCGAGATTGTCGGCGAGCCGCCGAATTGACCGTGCCGCGCCGCCAATATCGCTAATCGCGCCTTGAGTGTCGGACGAACCGATGAGTCCTTGCAAACTATGCAACAAACCGTCGATCTGATCGGCCGAGCCGTTGAGTTTGGCGGCGAGCTCCGAGGCGTTTTTCAGCGCGCGGTCCACATTGCCGCGATTTTGATTCAGCGTATCGGTAAAGGCGGTCACATTGTCGACAGCGCTGGCGATTTTCGTATGATCGAAAGCCTTGGCGAGATCGCCGACCTGATCCAGCGCATTGTCGAGTTTCTGCGACGTCCCATTGAGGCGCTTGGCGAGGCCTGCTGAGTCAGCCAGCAGACTGTCGATATTGCCCTGATTTCGTGAGATCGTTTGCGTGAAGCCGGCGACATCATTGACGATTGTGGCGACCTTGCCGCGGTCCACCGCCTTGGCCAAGTCCTTCACTTCGTCGAGCGCCGCGTTCAGTTTGCCCGGCGTATCGCCAAGCTTTTTCGCAAGCGCCGCCGTGTCGGCGAGAACACTATCGATATTCGCCTTGTTATTGGCCAGCGTCGACGAGAAAGAGGAAAGATTGTCGAGGGTCGCATCGAGTTTTTGCGACGTCCCATCGAGCCTTTTCGCCACGGAGGCGGCGTTCGCGAATATACTATCGACATTGCCCTTGTTCCGGGCAAGCGCGGTTGAAAAATCGTCGACATTGGAGACCAGGTCTTTGACCTTGCTCGGATCGACAGCCTTCACCACATTGTCGACGTCGCTCGAAAGCGTCTGCAGCTTGTCGGAAAGCGGGGCGAGTTTCTGGCCGAGATCGCTGACACTGGCGAGGAACGTCTTCAGGCCTGCTGAGTTCTCGTTGAGCGCTTTCGAGAATTCATCGACGTTATGAAGCGTATCGCCGATGGCGCCGGAATTGTCGTCGATGACCTTATTGACCTTGGTCAGGACATCGTCGGCTTTGCCAGAGATGCGTTCGACCGTTTCGAGTAGGTTTTGGAAATCCGATCTTTCCGCCTTGATGATCGGCGGAGCGCCATCAGCTCCCGGCTGCAGCGGCGCCGCGGAACTCGATTCTCCGGTCAGCGCGAGCGTGGCGACGCCGGTCAGTCCTTGCGATTCAAGACGCGCCTTCGTATCGGATTTGACTGGCGTATTGTCGGTGACATCGATCATTGCTGCGACGCGGCTGGGGTCGTTCGGAAAAAAGCCGATCGAAGTGACCTCGCCGACCCTAAGACCATTGAAGGTGACGAGCGCGCCGCGCTGCAAGCCGGAGACAGACCCCGTGAAGACAACTTCAAAAGTCTGATGCTGGTTGTGCTTGCCGAGCCCCGTGAACCACAGAACGAACAAGAAACCGCCCGCAATCACCGCCAAGGTGAAAGCGCCGATCAGAACATAATTTGCACGTGTCTCCATATCGTTCTGTCACCTATCGGCAATGCGGCTTAGAGCTTGGCGCCGCCACCCAAGCCTGCGCGCGCCAGGCTGGCCTCGCGGCCGGAGCCTCTTTTTCCATGAAAATAGGCTTTCAGCCAGGGATCATTTGATTTCAGCAATTCACCAATGGGTCCTGCCGCAATGACTTTGCCTTGGCCGAGCGCCGCTACACGATCACAAACCGAATAGAGACTGTCGAGATCGTGAGTCACCATGAAAACAGAAAGTCCTAAAGTCTTCTGCAACGTGGCAAGCAGTTCGTCGAATTCCCCTGCGCCGATCGGATCGAGGCCCGACGTCGGCTCGTCGAGAAAAAGTATGTCAGGATCAAGCGCCAAGGCGCGGGCAAGCGCGGCGCGCTTGATCATGCCGCCGGAGAGTTCGGAGGGGTATTTCTGAGCGGCGTCGGGCGGCAGGCCGACCAGGGCGATCTTGAGCATCGCCAATTCATCGCGCAACCGCTTGGAGATACCCAAATGTTCGCGCATGGGCGCTTGCACGTTCTGCTTGACGGTCAGGTTCGAGAACAGTGCGCCCTGCTGGAACAAAACGCCCCACCGCTGCTCGATAAGATCGCGCTCAGCTTGGTTGAGCGTATCGAGATCACGACCATAGACCTCGATGATTCCGGCGCTTTTCGGGATGAGCCCGAGAATGGTTCGAGTCAAAACGGATTTGCCGGCGCCCGAAGCGCCAACGAAGCCGAGAATCTCACCGCGATAAAGATCGAGATCCAGGCCCTTCATCACTTCTCGGCCGTTGAACCCAACGACGAGATCGCGCACGCGAATGACCGCTTCGCTGCGCTCCGAATCAGCGGCGTGGCCATTTGTCGGAACCGATTGGCTGCTCATCGCGTCGTCAGCTCCTGATCGCCGCGAAGAACATCGCGAAGAAGCCGTCGATCACGATGACGATGAAGATTGATTTGACCACCGAGTCCGTAACTTTGCGCCCGAGCGATTCGGCCGAGCCTTGCACTCCAAATCCCTCCACTGACGCGATCAGCGAGATCGCCAGCGCCATGAACGGCGCCTTGACCAAGCCGATGCTGAAAGTCGAGAAGTCGATCGCGTTCTGCAATCGCGCCAGAAAAGTCTCCGGGCTGATGCCGCCATAAATCCAGGCGACGAGAAGACCGCCGAATAACGCCGCCACATCGGCGAGGAACGTCAACATTGGTAGCGCAATGATGAGCGCGAGCGTCCGCGGGACGATCAAGACGCTGATCGGATCGAGCGCCATAACCTTCAGCGCGTCGATCTCCTCGCGCATCTTCATGGAGCCGATCTCGGCGGTGATCGCCGAGCCGGAGCGACCGGCGATCATGATCGACGTCAACAGAACGCCAAGTTCGCGCAGGACCAGGATACCAATGAGATCGACGGCGTAGACGACCGCGCCGAACCGCTGCAATTGATAGATGCCTTGCTGGGCGACGATGGCGCCGACCAGGAAATTGATCAGTACGATGATCGGCACACTGCGAAAGCCGAACGCTTCGAGATGAAAGATCATCGGCGTGACGCGTAGACGGCGCGGGTTGATCACAGCAGCGCCGATCGCCGCGACCACGCGCCCGAGAAAGCTGAGCCCAGCGATCAGATCGACGCCGGCGCCGCTGACGCTCTCGCCGATATCGGAAAGGATTTGCAAAAGCGGATGAGGCAGCGGCCGTGGCGGCGCATCGAACGTGCGATAATGCGCCTCTTCGAGAAGAATTCGGTGCTCCGGCCGCGCCCGCGCGTAGCTGATCGTCACGCCAGACGCCGACAGTTGCGCCTGCGCACGGTCGATGAGCCAGGCGCCCGCCGTATCGAGGTGCTCAACGCCGCCAAGATCGATCGTCGCCTTTTGTGCGCCGCTCGCCGCGCCGACTATTTGCTCGGCTTGCTGTTCTGCAGCGTTTCCCGTTTCGACCGTCCAGCCGCCCGCGAGCGCCAGACGCACGTTCTCGCCGGTTTTTTCGCTCGTGACCGAAGGCGCCAAAGACATTCAGCCGCTCAAAGCCGCATCAAACCGTCGCTCATATCCCGCCTTGCCGATGCTGTCGAGGTTGACAAATTCTTAGCCGGCCGCCGCGCGCCTTCGCGCCGAAACGAGAATCGTGAGCCAAAAAGCGGACGAAACCGGCACGAATCGGCGTTGGGGCGATTCGCACTTCTGAGTCAAGAAGGGCTCTTTCGCAACCCGAGGGCGATTATCAGCGCGAGCCCAGATGCCGCAAGCGCCGCCATGGCGAGATATGCGATTTCGCCAAAGTGGGCATAGAGCGGCCCTGAAAGCGCGATCAACAGCGCGCTAAGACCGGAAATCGCGCCCGCCAGCCAGCCCTGCGCGCGCGCCCGCATGTGAGATGGCGCCTCGGCGAAGATAAAGAGCATTGAGCCCAGGTGTGTCGATGCGAAGGTAAGTCCGTGGCTCGCCTGCGCCGCAAGAAGCAGCGTAGCGTTTGGATCGCTGGCCATGACAAGCCAACGCACAACCGCGGTCGTCGCGCCAAGCGCCAGAAGGACGAAGGCGCGATCAGCGCCGGCGAACCATCGGCTCGCCGAAGCGAAAATAGCGACCTCGCAGACGACGCCGATCGCCCAGCAGGCGCCGACAAAAGCGCTGGAGTGGCCTTCGCGCGCCCAATGAATTGAACCAAACGTATTGACCAAAGCGTGGCTCGTCTGGACGAACGCCGCCGCCATGATGACGAGGGACAAACGGCCGAGTCCTTGCCGGCTTGGCGCTGCGACCCTCTCACTCCGCCTTTCCTGAAGACCTTCGGCTAGCGGCGCGATATAAAATGCGGCGGCGACGCCAAGAAGCGCCGTCGCCGTGAGCGCCGCCGGAGCGCCGTCGATCGGCACAAGGCTCAGATAAATCCCGCCTGCGAGATTGCCGGCGATAAAGGCCGCAGAGCCCCATTTGCGGATACGTCCGTAGTCAAGCGTCCGCCCGCCTTCTCGCGCGCTCGCGTGCAAGATCATGGACGCGAGCGCGTCCGCGAGCGGCATGACGAGGCCCTGCGCGCACAAAAGGATCGTCACCGCTGCGAGCAGGGGCGCAAAGCCGTGGAGAAACCCGAGCATCACGCAGGAGCTGGCGAGTACGATCGTCGAGGCGGCGAGCATGCCGGGGACGTCGTGGCGTCGGTCGGCGAGCGCCGTCAGCAGAGGCGTCGAGACGACTCTCAGAGCCAGCGGCGCTGCGAGGACGACAGCGATCTGATCGTCGGTCAGTCCGCGAGCAGCAAGCCATACCGGCAGAAACGGGATCTGAACACCCATTTCGAAAAAAATAGCGGCGTAGACCAGCGCGAGACCGAGGCTTGCGCTATCGCTCCGCCGCGCAGCGGCAAGCGTCACTCCATCACCGCCGCCTTAAGAATGCAGACCATCGTCGCATGCGCCGGCTCGGAGGAGACATTCCGAATGCGATGGGGTCGGTCGCAACGATAGCGCAACGTCTCCCCTGCCCGCGCGCTCTCGCGCACGTCGCCGACTTCAACTTCGAGCTCGCCCGCGATGAGAGAAAGACATTCGATCGAACCGCGCTGATGCGCGTCCGATTCCAAGACCCCGCCAGGTTCGGCCTGGAAATCGTACCATTGCAGCCAATCGACCGTCTTAAGCCAGCCGATCACGGCGAGACGACAAAGCCCATCGTCGGAAACGAGGATCGGCGTATCGCCGCGACCCGCCTTCTCGATGAAGGGGCCTTCCTGAGCGCCCTGGAGCATGCTTTCGATCGAGACGTCTAATGCATGGGCGAGACGCCAAAGCGTCGCCAGCGTCGGATTTGTCTCATTGCGCTCGATTTGGGAAATGATCGACTTGGCGACGCCGGATTGGATCGAGAGATCGGAAAGCGAGAGATTATAGGTCTTGCGCAGACGCAACACGGTGCGGCCGAGCTGCCCCGAGAGGGCCGCCGCCCCCGCTTCCAGCGCTTTCGCCTTGTCCTTGCCTTCGACGCCCATTGCCCAACTCCAGAATCGTTTGGCATAATAGACGAAGGCGTACGGTTTATCGAACGATTTTTCGGCGCAGTCACGACAGGCGAACGTCATTTCGTCGCCCAGGCAGGTGAGGTTTACGCGCTTCGGGTCGTGCGTTCGGTCGTCGGATCCGAACGGGCCATCGGCTCTCTTTCGCCGAATCCGTCGAGCGGGTCGGACATCAAGACGCGATTGCGCCCTGCCGCCTTGGCGGCATAGAGCGCGCGGTCGGCCGCCGAATAAAGCTCATCAAAGCTCTGCCCGCCGCGACGCATCGCGACGCCGGCGGAGATCGTCACCCGTACGGCATGGCCGGAAGCAGTGATGGTTGTGGTGGCCACGCGCTCCCGCAAGACATTGAGCCTCGTCGCCACTAAGTCAGCCGGCGCGGTCAGGGAAAGTAAAGCGAACTCCTCGCCCCCCACCCGGGCGACTAGGCCGAGGTCGGTGAGTTCTTCAACCATGGCTTGGGCCACGGACCTGATCACTTCGTCGCCGGCGAGATGGCCGTAAGAATCATTCACCCGTTTGAATCGGTCGATATCGACGATCACCAAAGCCAGCGCTTCGGGCGGCGCCGCGGCGACCGCCTCCATCAAAGCGCGACGATTGGCGAGGCCGGTGAGCTGGTCTATCCGGCTGAGCGCGTCGGCGTGTTGCTTGGCCCGATAAAGTTCAAGATGCGCCCGCGCGATCGTTCTTGCGATTGGGACGGCCAGTGTCAAAACCACAGCAGTTGTAATTGCCCATGAGCGCAGACAGGTCATCCAATCGACAAAAAACGTCAGTTGGTTCGCCACGTCGACCGCCAGCGCGATCGCGACGCAGATGAGCGTCACGGATTGAGTGTATCGGTTAAGATCATGCTCGTCTTTAATGGAAGCGCGGAATATCCGCGAAAAAAAGGGCATACTGAGCCTCGGCGAGCCATGCGCGCGGGGAAGCAGGCATGATGCTGCGCAAGAGGATAAGATGCCGTTAACGGCCCTACCCGGTCTTATGGATTGAAGTTACAGCGTTTCTCGATATTTCGTACGCCAGACAGTATAGGCTCGCCATGTTTCCATTCACTAAGGAATAAAAGCAGGAAATCACGCGATCGCTGCATGTACGAGATTGCGAAACAACGCCCGATAGTACTCTCTCTGCCCTTGCGCCTGGATCATCATAATCGCAAAAAGCTCTTCCTTTGGCGCGATAAAGAAAGCCGTGCCGGCGAGACCGCCCCAGTAATATTCGCCGATCGTTCCTGGCGTCGGGCTCATGCCCGCCTCGCGGCGGACTGCGAAACCGAGGCCAAACCCATAGCCAGGCGGCAGAAGACTAGGCGTGCCGACTTTGACATCGGCTGCGAGATGATTGGCGGTCATGAATTCGATCGTCTTCCTGCCAAGGAGGCGTACGCCGTTGAGGGCGCCGCCGTTGAGAAGCATTTGCGCGAAACGCGCATAGTCATCGATCGTCGAGACTAGCCCGCCGCCGCCGCTTTCGAAGCGGGGCTGCGTTCGCGTTTCCGAGAGTTTCATGGGCGCGCCAGTGTCCGGATCCTTATCGAAAGGTTCAGCGAGACGGTCGTGTTTTTCGGGTGGCGCGAAGAAGCCGGTATCCCGCATGCCGAGCGGTGCAAATACCCGCTCGCGCAAGAAATCGCCGAGGCCGCGTCCTGAGACGATCTCGATGACGCGGCCGACGACATCGGTGGAATGACTGTATTCCCACGTCGTACCGGGCTGATGATGAAACGGCAGACTAGCCAATGTCTCAATAAATTCGGCGCCGGACCGATCCCATCGCCGCAGAGGCGCAGCCGCATAAAGACGCTGCACCGCCGAGTCGCCGGTGAAACCGTAGGTCAGTCCCGATGTATGACGGAGAAGGTCCTGAATCGTGATCGCCCGTTCAACGGGAACGAGTTCCAGCTTGCCGTCCTTCTCGAGGCCTACCTTCACACCGGCGAATTCCGGAATGAATTTTGCGAGTGGGTCGGAGAGGAACAAGCGCCCCTCCTCCACCATCATCATCAACGCGACCGAGACGATCGGCTTGGTCATCGAATAAATGCGGAAAATAGCGTCGCCGCGCATCGCCGGGCCGTCTGGCCGCAAAAATCCGAACTCGCCGCGATAACCGATCTTGCCGCCGCGCGCGATCAGGATCAACCCGCCCGGCAGACGTTTCGACGCGACTTCGCGGCGCATGGCGTCATCGAGCCGCGTGACGCCGGCGTCTAAAAGTCCCGCCTGCTGCGGCGGGACGACCGGCAGGCTTTGGACGAAATTGCTCGAACTATCGTTCATGATCGATCTCAGTACGGATGTAAGTGAGGGTGGCGTCACGGAATTCAAGGGCCTGCACAGCGTCGTCGATCTCGGTTCAAAACTCGTCAAGATCTTTCGCGCCGTACCTTTTAGAAGGCCCCCGGAAATGCTCCCCCGTCGATGAGAATGTTCTGCCCGGTAATATACCCCGCCTGTGCGCTTACGAGATAGGCGCAAAGTTCGCCGAATTCTTCCGGGCGGCCAAAACGCTTCGCTGGGATCGACGCCTCTCGCTCGGCCCTCGCAGCGTCCTGACTGACGCCTCGGATCTCCGCCTGTTTGACGATGCCGCCCCGCAACCGATCGGTGTCGAAAGCGCCGGGCTGGATGGAATTGATCGTCACATTTTCGCGCACGACTTGCCGCGCTATCGCGGCCAGAAAGGCGGTGAGGCCGGCGCGCGCGCCGGACGACACGTCAAGGCCGACGATTGGCGCACGCACCGAGCTCGAGGTGATGTTGACGATGCGCCCGAAACGCCGCTCGATCATGCCGTCGATCACCGCCTGGACCAGCGCGATCGGCGTCAACATATTCGCCTCGACGCCGGCGAGAATGTCCTCGCGCTCAATCGCCTTGAAAGGCTTTGGCGGCGGCCCGCCGTTATTGTTGACAAGAATGTCCGGCGTGGGACAGGCCGCCAATAACGCCCTGCGGCCCTCCGCTTGGCCGACGTCGCCGAGGACGGCGACGACATTGGCGCCGGTCGCGGAGCGGATTTCCTGCGCTGTCGCCTCGAGCACGGCGCCATTGCGGCCATTAACGACGATGTCGCAGCCAGCCCGGGCAAGCGAGAAGGCGCAGGCTTTGCCGAGCCCCTTGCTCGACGCGCAGATGATGGCTTTCCGACCCTTGATTCCGAGATCCATGATTTGCTCCGCCACGGCGCGCTCGCCGGATCGACCGTTTTACAACGGCAGGAATGGATCGCGAAGCCTAAGCCATAAATGACGTGGTTAATCGGTCGGCCTTCTCGGAATAGCGACGCTCAGCGCTCCATATGGCGGCCGTAGGGACAAACCCTTGTCATCCCAACGACATGAGAATCTGGCCAAACGAGCACGCGTCGCCCGCCGGCGCCATTTTGAAGGGGCGCGACTTGGTCAAGCAGGATTCGACAACCCGCTATCGCACCATTTTCATGTCCGATCTTCATCTGGGGACTCGGAGCTGCCAGGCTGAGTTGGTCCTGGACTTCTTGCGACATCATGACGCCGACAGGATCTTTTTGGTCGGCGACATCATCGACGGCTGGCGTCTAAGGGGCGGCTGGTATTGGCCCCAGACGCACAACGATGTGATGCAAAAGCTTCTGCGCAAGGTGCGGCGCGGCGCGCATATGATTTTCGTGCCGGGCAATCATGACGAATTCGCCCGCCAGTTCTTTGGTCTCAGCTTTGGCGGCATTGAAATCCGCCGCAACGCCCTTCACGTCGCTGCCGATGGCCGCCGTTATTGGGTCACCCATGGCGATGAATTCGACGTCGTCGTGCGCCATGCCAAATGGCTCGCCTTCTTGGGCGATTGGGCTTACGACACGGCCATCTTTATCAACACGCATTTCAACCGCATCCGCAGGTCCTTCGGTTTCGGCTATTGGTCCTTCTCAGCGTGGGCGAAGCTCAAGGTAAAAAACGCGGTGAATTTCATCGGCGCGTTTGAGAAAGAACTGGCCGCCGAGGCCAAGAGGCGCGGCGCCGACGGCGTGATCTGCGGCCACATTCATCATGCGGCGATCAAACAGCTCGACGGCATCACCTACGTCAACACTGGCGATTTCGTCGAATCCTGCTCCGTCGTCGTGGAGCACGACGATGGGGCGATGGAAATCGTCTACTGGTCGAAGCCGGCGCATGGCGGAAAATTCGTCGAAGACGACCATACGGCGGAATCTGAAGCGGAGGCGAAGGCGGCGGCCTGATGCGAATTCTCATCGCCACCGACGCGTGGCGGCCGCAAGTCAATGGCGTCGTTCATTCTCTCGAAAGAATGGCGGCGGCGGCGTACGACCTCGGCGCCGATTGCGAATTCTTGACCCCGCAAGGTTTTCGCACGCTCCCTTTGCCTACTTATCCTGACGTTCGTTTGGCGATCGCCAATCCCCGCGAGATCACGCGACGCATCGAGGCGATCGCGCCCGATCACATCCACATCGCGACCGAAGGACCGATTGGCTTGGCGACGCGCTTTCACTGTCGCCGCGCCGGCCTCATTTTCACCACGAGCTACCATACGCGATTTCCGGAATATATATGGGCGCGCGCGCCTATCCCCGTGAATTTCACTTATGGGCTACTGCGCTGGTTCCATGCCCCCGCGGCCGCCGTGATGGCGCCGACGACGACAATGCGGGACGAACTTACCCGCCGCGGCTTCGCACGAGTGCGCGTATGGTCGCGCGGCGTTGATCACACGCTCTACTATCCTCGCGCGGTCCAAGCCCTCGATCTGCCGCGACCGATTTTCCTTTATGTCGGCCGTCTCGCCGTCGAAAAGAACTTGCCTGCTCTGCTCGATCTCGACTTGCCGGGCTCGACAGTCATTGTCGGCGACGGCCCTGCGCGCGCAAGCTTGCAGAGCGCTTATCCCAAGGCGCATTTCCTTGGCGCGCGCTCGGGAGAGGCGCTTGCGCAGATCTATGCAAGCGCCGACGTTTTCGTCTTTCCGAGCCGCACCGATACTTTTGGCATCGTGCTGGTTGAAGCCATGGCGAGCGGCCTGCCAGTGGCGGCTTTTCCAGTCGCCGGTCCGCTTGACGTCATCGGCGATAGCGGAGCGGGCGCATTGCATGGGGATTTGCGGGTGGCCTGCCTTGAAGCGCTGACCATCCCAGGCGAGATCGCACGCCAACATTCTCTAAAATTCAGTTGGACGGAGAGCGCAAGGCAGTTTCTTGGCAATATCGACGCCAGCCGAGCTTGGAAGGGCTTCAAGGCGCCACGCGAACTCGCGATCGCCGGAGAGTAGGTGCGCTAGGCTGCTCGCGCAGGCGGACCGGCCGCGTCAAGCGCTGCGGCTTCCTCGTCAGTAAAGACGCGGCTTCGCGTCAAGAAACGGACCCCTTCCGGCGCCTCGACCGAAAAGCCCGAGCCGCGTCCTGGCACGACGTCAATGATAAGCTGCGTATGGCGCCAATATTCGAATTGCGCGGCGCCGATATAGAATTTGCAGCGCGATATTTCGCCGAGAAACACGTCCTGCGGTCCGACGCGAAAATCGCCGACGGGATAGCACATTGGCGCCGAACCGTCGCAACATCCGCCCGATTGATGGAAGAGCAAGTCGCCATGCTGACCTTTGAGGCGCTCGACGACTTCAGCGGCTTTGTCCGTGATTGTGACCCTGTCGACCATTGCTCATCCTTGATCATGAACGGACGCGGGCTATCGTCCGCGTCCGCTGCTCACGCCGGCTCAGAAGAAGCCGAGCGCCTTGGTCGAATAGCTGACCAGCATGTTCTTGGTCTGCTGATAATGGTCGAGCATCATCTTGTGCGTTTCGCGACCGATGCCGGAGGCCTTGTAGCCGCCGAACGCCGCATGCGCAGGATAGGCGTGATAGCAATTGGTCCAGACGCGCCCCGCTTGGATCGCGCGCCCAAAGCGATAGGCGCGATTGCCGTTGCGCGTCCACACGCCCGCGCCAAGGCCATAGAGCGTGTCATTGGCGATGGCCAGCGCGTCTTCATCGTTTTTGAATTTCGTGACCGAAACCACCGGCCCGAAAATCTCTTCTTGAAAGACCCGCATCTTGTTATGGCCTTCGAAGATCGTCGGCTCGACGTAGTAGCCTTCGGCGAGTTCGCCTTCGAGATTGGAGCGCTTGCCGCCGGTCAGCGCCTTGGCGCCTTCCTGTTTGCCGATATCGAAATAAGACAGGATTTTCTCGAGCTGATCATTGGAGGCCTGGGCGCCGATCATCGTCGTCGGATCGAGCGGATGGCCCTGTTTGATCTTCTTGGTGCGCGCGACAGCGCGCTCCATGAATTTGTCGTAGATCGATTCCTGGACGAGCGCCCGGCTCGGGCAGGTGCAGACCTCGCCCTGGTTGAGCGCGAACATCGTGAAGCCTTCGAGCGCCTTGTCGAAGAAATCATCGTCGGCGTCCATCACATCGGCGAAGAAGATGTTCGGCGATTTGCCGCCGAGCTCCAGCGTCACTGGAATAATGTTGTCGGATGCGTATTGCATGATCAGGCGCCCCGTCGTCGTCTCGCCGGTGAAGGCGATCTTGGCGATGCGCTTGTTCTGGGCGAGCGGCTTGCCGGCTTCGACGCCGAAACCGTTGACGATGTTCAGGACGCCAGGCGGCAGAATGTCCGCGATCAATTCCGCAACGACGAGAATACCGAGCGGCGTTTGTTCCGCCGGCTTCAGTACGACGCAATTGCCCGCCGCCAGAGCTGGCGCGAGTTTCCATGTCGCCATCAGGATTGGAAAGTTCCAAGGGATGATCTGGCCGACGACGCCGAGCGGCTCGTGGAAATGATAGGCGACCGTGTCATGGTCGATATCTGAAATGCCGCCTTCTTGCGCGCGCACGGCGCCGGCAAAATAACGCCAATGGTCCACGACCAGAGGCATATCGGCATAAGTCGTTTCACGGATCGGTTTGCCGTTGTCGAAAGTCTCAACCATCGCTAGCAATTCGAGATTGGCCTCGAGCTTGTCGGCGACCTTGTTGAGGAGGCGCGCGCGCTCCTGTACCGACGTCTGGCCCCAGGCATCCTTAGCCTTATGAGCGGCGTCGATCGCGAGCTCGATGTCGGCAGCCGAAGAGCGCGGGATTTCGCAAAGTTTCTTGCCGGTGATCGGGCTCGGATTGTCGAAATAGCGCCCTTCGACAGGCGCAACCCATTTGCCGCCAATGAAATTATCGTAACGATCGCGAATAAGAACTTGTTTGGAGACTTTCTCCAGAGCTTGCTGGAACATGCGTTTCCTCCTTGTTGAATGAGCCGTGAAGCCGGACCTCGTTATCATTCGAGGCGTAAGTCGTTTTGCGCTGGATCAAATCCGCGAGGAATAGCGCGCCTGGCGCGGGGGATGGTTTGACCAGGGGGGCAACCACCTCCCGCTGGCGCTGCTCTGCCGCAGCGCTCGAACCGCCCTCTAGTCACGCGGCTCGCTTCGTTATATTTCATTGAATATAGCGAAGTCTATAGCGGCGTTCCAGCGCTGTCTTCGCAGGCGCCTTTGGGAGGATCTGATGACCATCGCCATCCGCAAACCGTCGCTCGGCTCAGCCGCGACGGCCTTTTTATCGAAGCATCACAAACTGTTGATCGACGGCAAATGGGTCGACGCCAAGAGCGGGAAGACTTTCGCTGTCGAAGACCCGGCGACCGAGGAAGTCATCACGCATGTCCCCGCCGGCGACAAGGCGGACATTGACGCGGCGGTTGCCGCGGCGCGCCGCGCTTTTGAAACAGGTCCGTGGTCGCGCATTTTGCCGGGCGAACGTTCGCGCCTGGTTTGGCGCCTCGGCGATCTTCTCGAACAGCACGCCGACGAATTCGCCGAACTCGAAGCGCTCGATAACGGCAAGCCTGTCATCAACGCCCGTCGCGACGACGTGGGCGGCTCGATCAATATGTTCCGCTATATGGCGGGTTGGGCGACGCGGCTGAACGGCGAGACCATCCAAGTGTCGAGCCCCGGCAATTGGCATGTCTATACGGTACGTGAGCCGGTCGGCGTCGTCGGCCAGATCATCCCGTGGAACTTCCCGCTGATGATGGCCGCTTGGAAGCTCGCGCCCGCGCTGGCGTCGGGCTGCACGATCGTACTAAAGCCTGCCGAGCAGACGCCGCTGTCAGCGCTACGCTTCGGCGAGCTGCTTCAAGAAGCCGGTTTCCCCGACGGCGTCGTCAACATCGTCACCGGCTTTGGCGAGACGGCCGGCGCGGCCCTCGCCGAACATCCCGACGTCGACAAAGTCGCGTTCACGGGCTCGACAGAAGTCGGCAAGCTCATTGTCAAAGCGGCGGCCGGCAATTTAAAACGCGTCTCGCTGGAGCTCGGCGGTAAATCGCCAGCGATCGTGTTCCCTGACGCCGACATCGAAGAAGCGATCGCCGGAACCGCTTCTGCGATCTTCTACAATCAAGGCCAATGCTGCACGGCGGGCTCCCGACTCTTCGCCCATAAGTCGATCTACGACAAGGTCGTCGAAGGCGTCACGGCGGAAGCTGGCAAGATCAAGATCGGCCATGGCCTCGATCGTGACGTCAATCTTGGTCCATTGGTCTCGAAGGAGCAGCACGAGCGCGTGAGAGGTTTCCTGGAGTCAGGCCGCAAGGAAGGCGCCGAGATCGTCACCGGTGGGAATGTCCCGGGCAACCAGGGCTATTTCGTCGAGCCGACGGTACTCGCCAAGACCAATCGCGATATGCGCGTGGTGCGCGAAGAAATCTTCGGACCGGTCGTCTGCGTTCAATCCTTCGACGACGACAGTCTGGAAGCTGTCGCGAAATTCGCCAATGATACCGAATACGGTCTGCAGGCGAGCGTCTGGACGCGCAACCTCAAAGTCGCTCATATGATGGCGCGCAAGATTAAGGCCGGTACGATCTGCATTAATACCCATAACTACGGCGATCCTGCGTGGCCCTTCGGCGGCTTCAAGCAGTCCGGCTGGGGCCGCGAGATGGGCAAGGAAGTGATGGAGCATTATACCGAGACGAAGGCCGTCGCGGCGAAGCTGTGACGCCTCCCTAAGGCCTCCAAAGCTGGAGTGAAGATCAACAGACTGACCTGCGGGAAACCGTGGGTCGGTTTGCTTTTTGGACCGCCGCGGTCGAGCGCGTCGGCTTAAAGTTTGTCTGGTCGATCGCTCTACACTGCGATGCCTTGCATGATCCGCTCGACTGCGAGTTCGGGCGCCAAAGCGCCGCTCGCGACATCTCTTTCGATTTCTGCGAGCCTCGCTTTGGCGCCCGAACCGCCTAGGACGAACTCCCGCATTCGTTCTTCGAGCATTGTCCACATCCATTTGACGTTTTGGTTGGCGCGTTTTTGAGCGAGCGCCCCGCTGGCGTCGAGGGCGGACCGATGGCGTTCGATCTCACGCCAAAGTACGTCGAGCCCCTGATCGGTAAGGCCGGAGACAAGCAAAACGGGCGGCGTCCAGTCGGCCGAGGTCGGGGCCAGAATACGCAGCGCTGCGCCATATTCCGTCGCCGCGACGCGGGCCTTGTCGGGATCAGCGTCGGCCTTGTTCACCGCAACCATGTCGGCGAGTTCAATGATTCCCTTCTTGATGCCTTGCAGTTCATCGCCGGCGCCGGGAAGCACAAGTACGAGAAAGAAATCGGTCATATCGGCGACCGCCGTCTCGGACTGGCCGACGCCGACAGTTTCGACCAATAGAACGTCGAAGCCTGCCGCCTCGCAAAGGACCATCGTCTCTCTCGTGCGCGCCGCGACGCCACCAAGCGCGCCGGCTGACGGCGAGGGCCGGATGAAGGCGTTTGGGTCGCTCGAGAGTCGCGCCATGCGGGTTTTATCGCCGAGGATCGAGCCGCCGCTACGCGTCGACGAGGGATCGACCGCCAGCACGGCGACCCGGCGTCCCGCGGCCGTGAGTTTTGAACCAAGCGTATCGATGAAGGTCGATTTGCCGACGCCCGGCGCGCCGGTGACGCCGACACGCATCGATCCGCGCGACGGCGGCGAGAGCGCCGCGATAAGCGCGCGGGCGTCAGAGCGATGATCGGGCCGGCGGCTCTCGATCAGCGTGATCGCGCGCGCCAAAGCTGCCCGGTCGCCGGCGCGCAACGCCTCGCTTAAACGACCAATTGAGGAATTCGGCGGCTTCAGCCTTCATGTCTCCGCATTAGCATCGCCATGCGGAGGCGAAAATCTGCGCCGCACTCTCACCAGAAGGTGAAGAGCGGCGACTGACCAGGCGGATTGAACTGCGATGGCAGAACAGACTCGCCGAAATGTCCGAATGGGTGAACGAGGCCCGGGTCCGTATCAAGCGCCGTATCGGAATAGTAGTGGGGGCCCGCGAGGAAGTCCGCGTAAGGATCGACGGGATAGAAGACCGGGCGGCCCGTATGCACAACAACGTCCCCGCTGCCGGGGCGCGTGACGTGAGCATAGTGCCGGTGGTGGTGGGAATAACGCTCCATCGCCTTCGCGGGCGCATTTGCCGCGATGGTCAGGCTAAGCGCCGAAAGCGCAAACGCGCTTGTGGCGAGGAAACCGAATACGCGGCGAATCATGAACGCCTCCTTGGCGGGCTCTCATCGGTAATATGGGGCCGAATGATCGATTTGGACAAGATCAGTCGCTTAGGGTCACTGCCAGTTGAATGCGATTTTCGCCCGAAGGTTCCCTTTACCCTTAATGGATGACAGAAAGCGGAACGGCGGCCGGTCCTATTGTCGCCACATGATTGACCGAAGAGCCAGGCGAAGTCCCGCTTTATATCGCAAGGCGGGCGAGAAGCCCGGCTTTGGCCAAGGGCTCTACACTGACGTTGGGGATTTGAGCCTATGCCCAAAGCCGCGAGGCTTTGCCGAGATCGATTCTGCTCGCTGATGCGGCTCATGAGCGTGCTGGCGGCGACCGCGGCGCTTGCCGGCTGCGTCGAGACGGATATCGAGGGCGCCGCCAGTTACGTCGGCTCGATGGGCGGCCTCGCCGATCACCATCCCGAAGTAAAACCGCGGATCGTGCAGATCTTCATCGCCTCGACCCGAAAGGGAGAAACGGGCGCCGCCGCCCAGCAAGTCGACACCGACGGAACCCGCTACGCCCTAACGACCCTGACCTTTCCGCCCGGACACCAGCCGGGTGCGATCGAACGGCCGGTTTGGGGATCGGGCGATGCGAAATCGCATATTATGGTGTCGGGCCGCCGCGAGCTCGATTCCGATGAATTTAACGCGGAACTCGCTTCGCATGTGTCGGGCCGCATCGGCGTCAATCGCGACGTGATGATTTTTGTCCACGGCTTCAACACGCCTTTCGAGGACGCGCGCTGGCGCGCCGCTCAAATTGTCGCCGATAGCCGGTTTGGCGGGGTGCCGATCCTTTTCACCTGGCCCTCGCGCGGCGGGCTTCTGAGCTATGCCTCGGATAAGGATAGCGCCATGGCCTCGCGCGACGCCTTGCAAAGTCTCCTCGAAGACGTCGCCAAGACCCCAGGCGTCGGTCGCATCCACATCCTCGCCCACTCGATGGGCGGCTGGCTGGCTATGGAGGCGTTACGCCAAGCCTCGATCGCTGGCGACCGCGACCTTAACGGCCACCTCGGCGAGGTCATGCTGGCCTCGCCCGATATCGACCTCGACGTCTTTACCAAGCAGATGGCGCGGATCAGTCCGGCCAAAGTCACAGTCTTTGCGACGTCGAACGATCGCGCCCTGTCTCTGTCAAGTTGGATCGCCGACGACCGTCCGCGCGTCGGCGCCGTCAACGCCGCCAAACCGGAGGACAAGGCGGCACTGGAACGGCTCGGCGCCAAGGTCTATGACCTCTCGGCATTCTCCGATGGTCTTATCGACCATGGCATTTACGCCGACACACCGGACGTCATTCACGCCATCGGCGCGCAATTGACCGCCCCGCGCGCCAGCGAGGCGAATACGGTGTCGATTATCGACGCCCGGAGCGAAGCACCGGCCGCACCCACTGCGCCGGCAGTGGCTCCAGCGGCGACCAGCAGCGCAACCCCGGCTGGGCCGACGCCATGACCTCGGCTGTCAATCTGGGGGCGCTTAAGCGACGCTGACGCGCAATCTCTCGCGGACGATGCGCAGGTTCAACGTCTGCGCAATTTCGTCGGCCAGAAACACGGTGAATTCGGCGATCTCGGCCAAGCCCATGAGTTCCCCGAAAGCACCGCGCGCCAATGGACCCGCGACATAGAGGGCCTGTACTGGATCGCCGTGGTGGTTGAGCGCCCGCCCATGCATATCGCACCAAAGGCCGAGACCAACGGGATCCAGGACGAGTAGTCCCGCAGCATTCATCTCGGCGAGCGCAGGCTGCCAAGCGAAAATGTCCCGGTGCGACGGACCTGTCGTGATGATCACGCGATCAAAAGAGTCTTGCTGGGAGAATCGGGCGCCACGTCTACGATAGCTGACAGCCACACCGTGCTCATGCGCCTGCGCGCCTTCCAGTGTCGCCGCG
Organism: Roseiarcus sp.; assembly: GCA_030153205.1. GTDB lineage: Bacteria > Pseudomonadota > Alphaproteobacteria > Rhizobiales > Beijerinckiaceae > Roseiarcus. The sequence goes on from JASLHV010000393.1 coordinate 27,261, forward strand.
ATGATCTGAAGACGGTCTTCCGCCATCAACGCGTCGAGCGCCTTCTCGACCGTGGGCGCGACGCGAAACCGGTGGGCGTCCCAATAGGCGCGCAATCGTACGACAAGCTTACGGCGCTCGGCCACCGGCAACGCGGTCCAAATGTCGCGCCCCTGCTTTCTGAGCGCATCGAATGTAGCGTGCCACGAAATCCCGCTGGCTTCGGCGGCGCGTACCGCATCCCTGACGCGGCGCAAGAGCGACAATGCGGAACGCTCAGGCGGGGAAACGAAATCGCCGAACGGCTCAACCGGACTTTCCGCGTGTCCTTTCGAGCGTAAGCCATGTCTTGAAATGGCGAGAATGGCGCCGCGATGGCGGCGCGCATGCAGGCTCGCGGCGACATCCGCCATGGTCAGCCCCGCGCCGATGATGAGGACGCGCTCGTCGCCGCTTAAATCCGCGAGACAATCGAGGGCCGCTGGGTTGGCGATAAGCCTCTTGTCGTCACGCAACGGCGTGAACACAGGCGGTAAGCTTGGAGAGGGATGCGTCGTCGCAACAACGACGACATCAGCGTCAAGCCAGTCGCCGCCGTCGTCCTTGACCCGCCATCGCGCGCCGACGCGCGCGACGCTGGTCGCGCGCTTGCGCCGATGCTGGATTAGTCCTCGCCTAACCAAAGGTCGTAAATTTGACTCAACGTAATCTCCGAATGTCCCACGACGCGGAAACAGACGCCCATCCGAGAGGCGCGCCTCGGGGTCGTCCTCGAGTGCTTTTCTCGACTCAAGCCACCGAAGAAAATGACCCTCGTCATCTGGAACAAGATGCATCTTGTCCGCAGGCACATTGATGCGATGGACGGGATTTCGCGTGTCATAGGCCAAGCCAGCGCCGAGGCGGCCGCGCGGCTCATAAACCACAAGTCGCCCGCCGGCCGCTGCGATTCGATCGGCCAAATGATAGGCCGTCGCTGCGCCGGAAAAGCCGCCGCCGATGATCGCGATCGTTGGCGGCGTTGGCATGCTATCGCTGGACTTCGCGGTCACAACACCTTGAACCAGAAAGCACGTTTCTCAACTCCAGGCATGGAGAGGCGGGTTGACCCTGTTCAAGTAATAATTGCCAAGTATGGCGTATTTCCAGCGGACCGGATCATGTAGTGTATGCGTACGCGCGTTTCGCCAATGCCTGTCGAGATTGAGCTCGCCGAGCGTCGAGCGAGTCCCAACAAGCTCAAAAAGCTTGTTGGTCGCGGAAAGCGCTGTCTCGGTACTCAGGATTTTCGCCTCGGCCACCGCGACTTGCGCTTCGGCGACGGAGCCTTCCGTCGGATTCTCCACGGCGCGATCCACCGCACGTCCGGCAATGTCGAGCAAAGCTTGCGTTGCGCGCAATCGCAACGCCAGGTCGCCAATTGCCTGGATTGTGTAGGGATCGTCGGAGGCGCGGGCGTTGGGACTGTCGATCCACGCCCGCGCCTTACCGCGGACGAGATTGATGGTTTCCTCAATCGCGTTCCGCGCAATGCCGGTATCGACCGCCGCCTGGATGATCTGAAAGATCGCGCCATCGGCTGTCGGTTGGTCATAACCTTTATAGCCGGGCACGAGATGGCTCTTCGGCACTGTGACATTCTCGATGAACGTCGTGCCGCTGAACGTTGTGCGCTGACCGAAACTTGACCAATCGTCGATCACTCTCAGGCCAGGCGCGTTCCGATCAGCAATTGCGTACCACGCCCTGCCCTCGTCATCGAGCGCGACGATCGGCACGAGATGAGCGAAAAGCGCGCCTGTCGAATAGAATTTCTCGCCATTGACAACGACGTGATCGCCATAATCGACGAATTTCGTCTCGAAATCC
>JASLHV010000420.1 GCA_030153205.1 Roseiarcus sp.
CCTGGATGACGAAATGGGGCCCGCGCAAAGTGCGCGAAATCCCGCCGACGCTCGAGGAGGCCTTCGCCGCTGCTGAATGCCTCACTGAAGATTTCGATGAGAAGATTGAAATCGCAGCGTCCCTCATGGGTTTGTCCGCCGAAGAGGCGCGCGCCCAGGCCGCCAAGCTTTCGGCGCGGCCGAGCGCTCGCCCGACAGTCATGACAGGCCGCGGACGCCCCGTCGTGGTGCAATACAAGCGACCGCGGATGACGCGCCCGACTCTTCCTGCGGCGCGAGGCTAATCCCTAACAGGCGATTACCGCTGAACAATTGGCGCGCTCGAGCCGTTTGGCGTGATTTACGGCTTTCCCCCCTCCGCGCTTGGCTTTAGCTAGAGCGGATGCTCGACTTCTCGACCCAGCGTTCTCCCATAGGCGCGATCGCCATGCTCGCGCGCCTTCAGCGAGATTACGGCTGGCCGCATAAATGGTCCTACGCCGCCGGCGCTGTTTTCCTCGGCCTCGTCGCGGCCTCGACCGCCACGTCAGCTTGGCTTTTGAAGCCGGTGCTCAATGGCATGGCCAATGCCGAGCGCTTCGCGGATATGCGGTTTCTCGCCTTCGCCGTGCTAGGCCTGTTCGTCTTGCGCGGCGCGTCCACGTATGGCGCGTTGGTTGTCCTATCGCGAGTCGGCAACAAGATCATCGCTGACGTCCAGCGCCGCGTTTTCGATCATTTGATTCGCCAGAACATGCTGTTCTTTCAGGACCGGCATTCCAGCGAATTCGTCGCGCGACTGGCGCTTGCCGCCAACGGCGTGCGCGACGCGCTGCAATTTGTCATTCAAGCAGTCGCCCGCGACGGACTGATGGTCGTGGCGCTGATCGGCGTGATGATCCTGCGGGATCCCCTTCTGGCGATCTTAGCGCTTTGCGTGCTGCCTTTCGCGGCGATTTTCTTGAGCAGAGTGATCCGCCGGGTGCGCGCTTTCGCGCGCCGCTCCTTCGACGGTTCGACCAGCATCATGCAGACGATGAGCGAAACCGTTCTCGGCATGCGGATCGTCAAAGCGTTCAACCTCGAAGAGCCGATGCGCCAGCGCATGGCGACGGCAATCAAGGAGGTCGAGCGTTCGGCTAACCGCATCGCCGCTGGCGGCGCGCTTGCGACACTGATGGCCGATTCGCTCGCGGGCCTCGCGATCGGCTTTGCGATCTATTACGGCTCGTGGCGCATCAGCGTTCATCATGGGGACGTCGGCTCTTTCGTCTCCTTTCTCGCCGCCTTGCTGATGGCCTATGAGCCCATCAAGCGGCTGGGACGGTTGAATGTCGACATCCAGAACGGCCTCGTCGGCGCGCGCCTGATCTATGAAGTGCTCGATGCGCCAGTGGCCGAGTCGCCGGAGGTTGTCCGGCCCAAACTCAAGATCGGCGCCGGCCGACTTGTGATCGAAAAAGCGCGTTTCGCTTTCCGGCCCGGCGAATGGGTGATCGACGGTCTCAACATTGTCGCCGAACCGAACATGACGACGGCGCTGGTCGGCCCATCCGGGGGCGGCAAATCGACGATCCTCGGCTTGATTCAACGATTCTACGCCTTGCACGAAGGTCGGATCACCATAGACGGCGAAGACATCGCCGCCGTGGACCTCGCCTCGCTGCGCGACAAGATCGCCTTCGTATCGCAGGACGTTTTTCTGTTCCGCGGCTCGATCCGCGACAATATCGCGCTCGGGCGACCCGGCGCGACTGAGGCTGAGATTATCGAGGCGGCGCGGCACGCGCATGCCCATGACTTCATCATGCAGTTCAGCGGCGGCTATAACACGAATGTCGGTGAGCATGGCGCGCAGCTCTCCGGCGGACAACGCCAACGAATTGCGATCGCCCGCGCCATTTTGAAGAATGCGCCGATTCTTCTGCTCGATGAACCAACCGCGGCCCTCGATTCAGAATCCGAGCGCGAGGTGCAGAAAGCTCTCGACGATTTGCGGATGGGCCGGACCACCTTGGTCGTCGCGCATCGCTTGCAGACGATCGTCGGCGCCGACCGGGTCTTCGTGATCGAAGCGGGCCGCGCGGTCGAGACGGGCGTCCATCGCGAGCTTATCGCCTCCAAAGGGGCTTATTATGCGTTCTTCGCGGCGCAATTCGGCGTGGGCACCGCGTTGCCGATGACGTGACGGCGGCGCTACAGGGTCGGCCGAGACAGCGTGGCGGCGGGGCGTTTCGTTCGATAGAGGCTATGAAACGCCGCTGCGGCCGAAATGGCGCTGACAGCGAGCATCGTCGCCCACCACATCTGCGAAAAATCGACGGCTAAAAACGCCAAAGTGAGATCGGCCGAGAGCGCTGCGATCAGATAAGGCGCGATGCGTTGATCAAAGGCTCCGAGGGCGCGAAAGGCGAACCACGTCATCCCCGCGACGAGGGCGGCGCCGATCACGCCGCATTCGTACCAAAGCTCGAACAGAACGACGCGCGGCGTATGCGGCGGCAGCAAGCCATTTTCGACGCCTTTGATCGCCGCGTCGAAACCATGGCCGGTGAAAAGTCGCAGAGGGTCGTGCAAGAGAATATCGGCCGCCGCCGCGAGCGGAGGAAAGGGATCGCTCAACGTGACGAGCTTGGCGTGATAATACCAACGCGCCAGCGCGGGCGCCACGGCCGGCGCGATCGGACAAAGCATGATGATCGCGGCCGCAAGCAATCCGAGGTCGGCAGCCGTCCGCTTAGTGTCCGAGATGGCGAAGGACAAGGCGAGCATTCCAATCAGCAACGCCGCCGCCGTGGCCACCGCCCCGATGGCGAAGGTGAAAGCCATAGCCGCGATCAAAAGCAGGCGCGCATAGCCGTTGCGCCCACGCGCCGCCAAACAGGCCATCGCCGGCCACATCAGAACGACAAGCGAAATACCGGCTCTGCCGATGCGTCCGTCGTTAGGATCGGCGCCGGCGTGAGCCGCGAGCGCGACAACGATCAAGGCCAGCATCGCCACGGCGACGCCGGTTGGAAAAAGGTAGAGGTCACCCGCCCGCATGTGCTCGCGCATGCAAGCGACGGCGAGATAGGCGAGGAGCGCGGTTCCGAGGAGCTTACCGAGATGCTGTACGGCTGAGGAGGGGAACGGCGTCCAGGCGAGCGATAAAACCGTCCACACGATGAAAGCAAGAAGGCACCAAGCGATCCGCGAAGACAGCGGCTCTCGGATTCGCGCCATCGCGCCGCGGACGGGATCCAGCATCGCCGCAACGAGCAGCAGCGCAACGCCGATCGGGAAGAAAACGAAAATCGCCCGCGATGAAAGCGACTCCGCACAAGGCGCGCCGATCGCCAATACGGCGTAGCCGAGCCTTTGCAACAGCCTGGCTGCGTCCGCCCCGGCGTCGGGAGGGCTTGTGCGAGCAATATCGACCATATCTGCTTGGACTCGTTGGGACGACCCGTTTATACGGCGCCCACGCGGCCAACACTGTGGGCCCGCGGCAACACTGGCGCTGCAAATATGACCTCCATCCGCTGGCCGCAGCCGCGATGAGCGAAGCGACCATTTCGCCTTTGCGCGCAAGAGGCGAGGCAAGGGCCTCCTTCTCTCGCATAGGCGCGACGACCAAGCCGGCGCGGGTCTTTGAGACTGGCGGCCTGCGACTGCGCTTTCCCAAGGCTACGGGCGCCTGCGAAGCCGTGCTGGTCAATACCGGCGGCGGCATGGCTGGAGGCGATCGCGCCGCAATCAACCTCACTTTGGCTGAGGGCGCGGACGTTCTGGCGACGACGCAGTCCGCCGAGAAGATTTATCGCGCCGAGACGGAAGCGACGCGGGTCGAGACGCATCTGACGATCGGCGCCAATGCGTCCTTAAGCTGGATTCCGCAGGAGACGATTCTGTTCGATCGCGCCAATCTCGCGCGTCGGCTCGACGCCGATGTCGCGGGGGACGGGACGCTTCTCGCCATCGAATCCGTCGTCTTCGGACGCCTTGCCTCCGGCGAGGCGGAGATCACGGCGCGGCTTCACGATCGCTGGCGGATTCGGCGCGACGGCAAGCTCGTCTTCGCCGACGAATTGCGGATCGAAAACGCGGCTACGGTACTGGAACGACCGGCTGTCGGACGCGGCGCGCGGGCTATTGCCTCTTTTTTGTTCATGGCGCCCGACACAGAGGCAGCCTTAGAGAAAATCCGCGCGGTCTTCGAGGCGCAAAGTTCAGGCGATGGCGCGCCGCTCGAAGCCGGCGCCAGCGCGCTTGACGGCTTCGTGGTCGCCCGCGCGCTATCGCCCGACCCTGGACGATTGCGCCGCTGCATCCTCGCCGTCATGATGGCGCTGAGGGGCTCGACAGCGCCGCGAGTCTGGCAATAGGCCGGCGCCGCCTTTGCACCTCCTCATCCGCCCTCCAATCTCGGTCCTCGCCGATGAACCTCACGCCACGCGAAAAAGACAGACTCCTCATCGCCATGGCTGCCGTGGTGGCGCGCCGGCGGCTCGAGAGAGGCGTGAAGCTGAACCATCCCGAAGCCGTGGCGCTGATCACTGATTTCGTCGTCGAAGGCGCGCGCGACGGACGCTCAGTCGCCGAACTCATGGAAGCCGGCGCTCATGTACTGACGGCCGCGCAAGTCATGGATGGCGTCGCCGAGATGATCCATGACATTCAGGTCGAGGCGACTTTCCCGGATGGGACGAAGCTCGTCACCGTGCATCACCCGATCCGCGACTCGAAAGCCGCGCTGACGCCCGGCGAGGTCCTGGCCGAGCCTGGCGAAATCCTCATGAACCAGGATCGTGAGACGATCACGCTGGAAGTCGCCAATACCGGCGACCGGCCCGTCCAGGTCGGCTCGCATTACCATTTCTTCGAGACCAACCCGGCGCTAAAATTCGACCGCGCCAAGACCAAGGGTTTCCGGCTCGACATTCCCGCGGGCACGGCGACGCGCTTTGAACCTGGCCAGACACGCGAGGTACGGCTGGTGGCGGTCGCCGGCAAGCGGCAGGTAATCGGTTTCCGCGGCTCTGTGATGGGTAAATTGTAGAGCTAAGCTCTTGGCCGCGCTTACTCGCCGGCGTACCTCATAAGACGTGTCCTAAGCCTGCGACGCCAGCCGCGGTTCCCAATTCATCGGAAAACCCAAGCTAGGGAATCGTTTCGAGCCTAGCGCCCTCTTGAATATACACAATTTTATTGATAATTTATGTTAATTACTTAATTGATTCGCATTTTCAAGCCCGAAAGCAAAAGGCCGTATGGTCATTGATTGCGCGCGCTTCCGCGCCAAGGGCGTTCGTACGCCCCTATCTTACACAAAGAGTTGGAGTTGTTGGCTCGTCCTCGCGGCATACTTTCTTCTCGCTAGCCTAAAAGTCTTCGCTG
>JASLHV010000427.1 GCA_030153205.1 Roseiarcus sp.
TTAAGCCACTTCGAACAATCCGGCCGCGCCCATGCCGCCGCCGACGCACATCGTCACCACGACGTATTTCACGCCGCGGCGCTTGCCCTCGATCAACGCGTGGCCGGTCATTCGGGCGCCGCTCATGCCGTAGGGATGGCCGATCGAAATGGCGCCGCCGTCGACGTTGAGGCGGTCGTTCGGAATGCCGAGCCGGTCGCGGCAATAGATCACCTGTACCGCGAAGGCTTCGTTGAGCTCCCATAATCCGATGTCGTCGACTTTCAAACCATGCGTCCTGAGCAGCTTCGGCACGGCGAAGACCGGGCCGATGCCCATCTCGTCGGGATCGCAGCCGGCGACCGCCATGCCGCGGTACACGCCAAGCGGCTGCAGGCCGCGTTTCTCCGCCTCTTTCGCCTCCATCAGTACGGCGGCGCTGGCCCCGTCCGAAAGCTGCGAGGCGTTGCCGGCGGTAATGTACGATCCCGCCGAGATGCGAAGACCGTCGGCGAAAACCGGCTTCAGCGCCTTCAGGCCGGCCAAGGTCGTATCGGCGCGGGCGCCTTCGTCCTGTTTCAGCGTCACGTCCTTGTCGCTGACGGCGCCCGTCGCCTTGTCCGCGACTTTCATACGGGTGGGCAGAGGTACGATCTCGGCGTCGAGCCGGCCGGCGGCCTGGGCGGCGGCGGTGCGCTGTTGCGATTGCAGGGCGTATTCGTCCTGCCGGTCGCGCGTCACCTGATAGCGCTCGGCGACCGTTTCGGCCGTCTCCAGCATCGACATATACATGTCGGAGCGATGGGTCTCGAACCAGGGATCTTTCACGCGATAGCGGTTCATATGCTCGTTCTGAACCAGCGAAATCGATTCAAGCCCGCCGCCGACCGTGACAACCATGCCGTCGTCGATGATCTGCTTGGCCGCAGTGGCGATCGCCATCAGGCCGGAGGAGCATTGCCGATCGAGCGACATGCCGGCGATCGACGTCGGCAGGCCGGCCCTTATCGCGCATTGCCGTGCGATATTGCCGCCGGTCGAACCCTGCTGCAAAGCCGCGCCCATGACGACGTCGTCGATCTCGTTCGTGTCGACCTTGGCCCGCTTCACCGCTTCGGCGATGACATGGCCGCCCAAGGCCTGGGCTTGCGTGTCGTTGAACGCGCCGCGATAGGCTTTGCCGATCGGGGTACGCGCCGTCGAGACAATGACCGCTTCGCGCATGATTTATCCTCCCTGTTTCGGCAGCGAGACGCCAAGCCTGCGCGCCGCCGCTTCGACGAATTTGAACGTTTGAGCAAAGGCGTTGTCGAGCGGCCGCGCGCTCGCCGGATTGGCGATTTCCGAGAAACGCTCGGCGATCGTCTCCGGCGTACGATGAACCTCGGGCAGGAAAAGGCCGGAGGTCTCGGTAATATAGGTCACCGCGAAGGTCCCTGCGCCAGCGCCGAGAATGACGCGCGAGGGCGCGTTCTCGCTCACAAGGTACAGGACGCCGGGCGTCACCGATTCCGGGGTCATCAGCGCCGCCATTTCCGGCGTGATCAAGCCGGCGGTCATGTTGGTCGCCGCGGTCGGGGCGAGCGTATTGACGCGGATATTATATTTCGCCCCTTCGAGGTGGAGTACGTTCATCAGGCCGATCATGCCGGCTTTGGCCGCCCCGTAATTGGCCTGGCCGAAATTGCCATAGAGACCCGAGGCCGAGGCCGTGAAAACCACGCGGCCGTAATTGCGCTCGCGCATGCCGTTCCACACCGCCTTGGCGCAAATCGCCGAGCCAAGGAGATGGACTTTCACGACGAGTTCGAATTCGGCGAGATCCATCTTGGCGAAGGATTTGTCGCGCAGAATGCCGGCGTTGTTGACGAGAATATCGACGCTTCCCCATTCGGCCTCGGCGCGCTCGACCATCGCGGCGACTTGCTCGGCGTTCGAGACGTCGGCGCCATCCGCCATGGCGACGCCGCCGGCCTCTTCGATTTCCTCGACGACGGCGAGGCTGGTCTCGGGCGGCTCGCCGCCGCGGCCAAGATCGTTCACGACCACTTTGGCGCCGCGCGCCGCAAGCGCGAGCGCATGCGAGCGGCCAAGTCCCCCGCCGGCGCCCGTGACAATGGCGACGCGGCCGTCAAATGTGATTGTCATTGCGCTTCCGCTTTTGCGTGGTCCGGCTTCATAAAATACATCGTCAGCCATTCGGCGACGAGCGCCGGTTTGTCGCTCCCCTCGATCTCCACGGTCACCTTATTGTGCAGTTGATACTCGAGCGGCCCGCGTTGCGTCACCGCCTGTAGGACGAAGCGGCCGCGAATGCGTTTACCGGCCGGCACCGGCGCAACGAAGCGGAGCTTCTCGAAACCGTAATTGACGCCCATGGCCACGCCGGCCGGACGCGGCAGCGCGTCATATCCCAGCGCCGACAGCATCGACAACGTCAGAAAGCCATGCGCGATCGTTCCGCCGAAGGGCGTCGCGCGCGCAGCCTCCGGATCGACGTGAATGAACTGATGATCCTCCGTCGCCTCGGCGAAAGCATCGATGCGCTTCTGATCGATCGTGAACCAGCGTGAGAGGCCGGTCTCGGTTCCGATGCGGGCGATGAGATCCGCGATCGTGAGGGACGGCGTTGCCTGAGGTTCGCTCATCAATGTTCGCCTGGAAAGAGCGGCGGCGGCGGCACGACGCTGCAGCCCCCGTCGATAGGAATGATCGCGCCGGTCGTATAGGCGCCGCCGGCCCCGGTAAGATACAGGACCGTTCCGGCAATGTCTTCGTCGCGGCCGACGCGCTTCATCGGCACGCCGGCGCTCGTCGCGGCGGCGCTTTCCGCGCGGCCGAGCGCGAAGGCGGTCATCTTGGTCTTGAACGGGCCCGGCGCCAGCGCATTGACCGTTACGAAGCGGCCGGCGAATTCCGCCGCCAGAATGCGCGTCAGATGATGCACCGCCGCTTTCGATGCCGAATAGGAGTAGGCGCTGCCGCTTTGCGTGACCGTGCCCATGACGGAGCCGATATTGATGACATTCGCCGGCCTGTCGGCCGTCGCGGCCTTGAAGAGAAGCGGCGCGGCGTCGCGGGTCAGTTGAAAGAGCCCGGCGACATTGACGGACAGCACGCGCTCCCAGGCTTTCCATTCGAAGGTCTCGAACGGCGCGCCCCAGGTTGTACCGGCGTTGTTGACGAGAATGTCCAGCTTGTCGGTACGGCGGTGGAGTTCGGCGCTGAGCGCTTTGACGCCGTCGTCGCTGGCGACTGTCCCGCCGAAGCCCTCGCAAGGGCCGTACGCCGAGAGTTCCTTCGCCGCGGCCTCGCAGGCGTCGGCTTTGCGCGACGCGATCAGGACCCGCGCGCCGGCGGCAAGCAAAGCTTCGGCGCAGACGCGACCGATGCCCGTCGCACCGCCGGTAACCAGTGCGGTGCGGCCTTTGACCGAGAACAAGTCCTCGAGCTTGAACAACGTCTTTCCTCTCAGTAGCCGAGCATGGTCGCGACGCGATCGGCGTGGTACGCGGGATCGCCGAACAATTCGGCGTCGACGCGGGCCTTTTTCATGAAGAGGCCGATGTCGTGTTCGTCGGTCATGCCGATGCCGCCGTGCAATTGCAGACATTCGGCGGTTGTCGTCCGCCCGGTATCGCCGGCCTTGGCCTTGGCCATGGCGATCTGCAGCCCTGAGTCGGCGGCGCCCGCATCGAGCGCCTGCAGCGCCTTGAAACTCGCCGACCAGGCGTTCTCGATCGCGACATGCGTCGTCGCGAGGCGATGCTGAAGCGACTGGAAGCTGCCGATCGTCCGATCGAACTGCTTGCGCTGTTTCATGTAGTCGAGCGTGCGGGCGAATGCCTCCTCGGCGACGCCGCAAAGCGAGGCGGCGAGAACGCCGCGCGCCGCGTCGAGGATATTATCGATCAAAGCAGCGCCGCCACCGAGTTTTGCATCACCCGGCGCTTCGACATTGTCGAGCCTGACGGTCGCGACGCGTCGGCCGTCGACCAGCGTGCGGGCCACGCCCGAAAGGCCGGATGCGTGCGCGTCGACCAGGTACAATCCGACGTCGTCGCCCGACTTCGCCGCGATAAGGAGCACATCGGCGATCGCGCCGTCGAGCACGCAGGCCTTGGCGCCATCCAAACGCCAGCCCTTCTCCGTCTTCGTTGCGACGGTCGCGATATGCGCGGGATTATGCCGCGCCTCTTCGTCAATGGCGACCGCGACGACCGCTTCGCCGGCGGCGATCTTCGGCAGCCAAAGCTTCTTCTGGCTCTCCGAACCTCCGCTCTTCAGCGCGCTCGCCGCCATCACCGCCGTCGAGAGGAAGGGCGAAGCCGCGAGGGTCCGCCCCATCTCGCGGGCGACGAGCCCTGCGCCGGCGAGCCCGAAATCGAGACCGTCATAGGCTTCTGGAACCAGGATTCCCGCCCAGCCCGCCGCCGCGCATTCGCGCCAGAAATCGCGCGAATAGCCCGCCTCGTCATTCTCGGCGCGCAGCTTGCGCCACAGCGAGACGGGCGCCTTGGCGGCGAGCGCGGCCTCAGCCGAGTCCCGCAGCAGGCGCTGTTCTTCGCTTAGGACGAGCATGCTGATTCCTTCGACTGGCTCATTCCCCCGGCAACTCCAAAATACGCTTGGCGATGATGTCGAGCATGATTTCCGACGTGCCGCCTTCGATCGAATTGCCTTTGCTGCGCAGCCAGCGCTGCGCGATATCGCTGGCCGGACCCAGATTGCCGTCGAAGTAGAGGCCTTCGTGCCCGGCGAGGGACATCATCAATTCGTTGCGGCGCTTGTTGAGCTCGGCGCCGTCATATTTGAGCGTCGCCGAACGCGCGCCGAGTTCGCCGCCGGCCGCCGCCTCCTGCATGTACCTTTCCACGGTCGCGGCGGAGGCGTATGTGTCGATCGCGGCTCTGGCGATGTCGGCGCGCAAAATCGGATCGGCGAGACGGCCGCCGGAAGCCTTGGCTGCGGCGCTGGCGGCCTTGTTCAACGCCTCATTGTCGAAAACATTGAGGCCACCGCCGCTGATCGCGCCACGCTCATGGGTCAAAAGATATTTGGCGATGTCCCAGCCGCGATTGAGCGTCCCGACGAGATTTTCCTTGGGGACCTGAACATTGTCGAAGAACGTCTCGCAGAACGGCGACTTGCCGGAGATCAAGACGATCGGCTTGGTGCTGACCCCCTTCGTCGCCATGTCGATCAGGACGAAGGAAATGCCCTGCTGCTTCTTGGCCGCGGGATCGGTACGAACGAGGCAGAAAATCCAATCGGCCTTGTCGGCGTAGGACGTCCATATCTTCTGACCATTGACGAGGAAATGATCGCCGCGGTCCTCGCATTTGGTGCGCAAGGAGGCGAGGTCGGAGCCGGCGCCCGGCTCCGAATAGCCTTGACACCAGCGGATTTCGCCGCGGGCGATCTGGTTCAGATAGAGCCGCTTCTGCTCTTCATTGCCGAACTTCAACAAGGCTGGCCCAAGCATCGAAATGCCGAAGCTGGTCAGCGCCGGCCGCGCGCCGATGCGGCGCATTTCCTGGGCCAGGACCGCCGCCTCTTCCCGGGTAAGCCCGGCGCCGCCATAGTCTTTCGGCCAGGTCGGCACGGTAAAGCCGCGCGCAGCCATGCGCTCGAGCCAGGCCATCTGCGCCGGCGATTGAAACGCCCAGTTGCGGCCGCCCCAACAAATGTCGTCATCGCCGCGTATCGGCTGACGCATCTCGGCTGGGCAATTCGCCTCGAGCCAGTTGCGAAGCTCGGTCCTGTC
>JASLHV010000490.1 GCA_030153205.1 Roseiarcus sp.
GAGCTTCGTCTCGACATGCCGGGAGAAGACGAATTCCGCCGGCCGCTGCTTGCTGAGCGAAATATCCGGCGCCATCGGGCCGTCGGTGCGCACGCCGGAGACGGCGAGCTTCAGCAGCTTCATCGGATGGGCGAGCGCGTCATTGACGGCGGTCGCCTCGAAGCCGCTATGCACCATGCAATCGGCGCATTTCTCATAGGCGCCGACGCCGTAGGAATCCCAATCCGTCGACTCCATCAGTTCCTTGAACGTCTTGGCGTAGCCTTCGCCGAGCAGATAGCAAGGCCGCTGCCAGCCGAAGACGGTACGTGTCGGATTGCCCCAGGGCGTGCAATGATAGGTCTGGTTGCCGGCGAGGAAGTCCAGGAACAGCGAGGACTGGTAGAAAGCCCATTTCTTGCCGCGACCCTTAGCGAAAATATCGCGGAATAATTGCTTGGTGCGGGTACGGTTGAGGAAGTGCTTCTGGTCGGGCGCGCGCTCATAGGCGTAGCCGGGCGAGATCGTGACGCCTTCGACGCCGAGGCGCTTGGTCTCGTCGAGGAAAGCCGCGACGCGCGACGGATCGGCGCCGTCGAACAGCGTGCAATTGATGTTGCAGCGAAAGCCTTTGGCCTTGGCGGCTTTCAGCGCGTCGACGGCCCGGTCATAGACGCCCGTCTGGCAGACCGAGCGATCGTGCATTTCCTGGTCGCCGTCGAGATGGATCGACCAGTTGAAGCGCGGATGCGGCTTGAACTGATCGAGCTTCTTCTCGAGCAGCAGCGCATTCGTGCAAACCGTGACGTATTTGCCGCGGGCGAGGGCGCCTTGGACAATCTGGTCGAGCTCGCGATGCAGCAGCGGCTCGCCACCGGCGATGACGACGACGGGCGCGCCGCATTCATCCATCGCCTGGAGGCTGTCGGCGACGGAAAGGCGCTGGTTGAGGATTTTGTCGGGGTAGTCGATTTTGCCGCAGCCCGCGCAGGCGAGATTGCAGCGAAACAGCGGCTCCAGCATCAAGACCAGCGGATAGCGCTTGACGCCTTTCAGCTTCTGGCGAACCACATATGCGCCGACGCCGGCCATTTGTCGCAGCGGAATGCCCAAATGATTCATCCTTTTCAGCGGATTAGCTTAACGGCTGGCGAGGGCTGGCCGAGTTGGCGTTCTTCCTACAGCAATTGTGGCCGCAAGGGAATTGCCGGTCCCGCTTGGCTTGAATTCCGCCAACGCAGCCCGTCGCTCCCCTAAAAGCCGCATTTGGCGACGAGGGGGCCGCCCTGCTAGGTCGGGACGCGATAAAATTTGGCCTGGCTTTGGAATCAACCCTTAAAGACCGCCCGCGGATCGCCGCGCTCGTCGACCTGCCGCGCGCGACCGAGGCCGGCGGCCATGTCAAATATTGGGAGCGGATCGCCCATGCGGCGGCTGAAGCGGCGGATTTTCCCTTCGATCTGACGGTCTATTTCTCGGGCGACGCGCCTGACGAGGTCTTGTCGCCGGCGGTGCGGCTGCGCCATCTGAGGCCGATCTTCAGCACCGCGCGCCTGAAATTTCTGCCCTATGTGCCGGACCACACCGATCTTGCGCCTTATCATCCGGCTTTGGCCCGGGCCCTTGCGGATTGCGATCTCATCCATACGACCGACGGATTTTTCGCCTTCGCCAAGACGGCGGAAAGGATCGCTCGCGCCAAGGGCAAGCCGCTGACCACCTCTTTCCACACCGACACGCCGCGTTACGCCCGCATTTTCACCCGCCAGACCCTCGAGACCCTTTTCGGCCGCTGGCCGACGCTCAGCCGCGCGCTGATCGAGACCTGGCGCGCGCCGGAGCGCCAAAGCGCTAAAATGGAGCGCCGGCTCGAACAGCATCTCAGCGCCGCGACGCGGGCTTTTGCGACGCGCCGCGAGGATCGGCGTCTCGCCGAACGGGTCCTTGGCGCTGGGCGTGTCGACGCCCTTCGTCTTGGCGTCGATAAGGCGCTCTTCGATCCCTCCCGGCGCGACCGCGACGGGTTGCGGCGAGATTACGCGATACCCTCCGGCGGCGTGGCCGCCTTGTTCGTCGGCCGCGTCGATGTCGGCAAGAACGTACCTATCCTGATGGAGGCGGCGGTGCGGGCGATCGCCGCTGGCGCGCCGCTTCATCTCATTGTCGCCGGATTGGGTCCGCTCCGTGACGCCTTGGCCGAAAAACTCGAAGGGCATGTCAGCCTGCCCGGCTTCGTACCTCCCGGCGAATTGGCGCGGCTCTACGCCAGCGTCGATTTCACCGTGCTGCCCTCGGAAGTGGAGATCGGCGGCATGGCGCCGGGGGAGGCGATGGCGGCGGGTTCGCCGCTGCTGGTCGCGCGCGGCGGCGGCGCGGCCGATGTCTATGGCGAAACGCCGGCGATCTGGATCGTCGAGGCCGGCGTCGACGCCTGGGCGGCGGCGCTGATCGAAATGACGAAGGATGCGCGCCGCCGCGCGGCGATGCGCCAAGCCGCGCTTGACGACAGCGCGCGGCGCCTCGCGAGCTGGACCGATGTGGTCAGAGAAGATCTTGTCCCCGGCTGGCGCGCCGCGCTCA
>JASLHV010000553.1 GCA_030153205.1 Roseiarcus sp.
AGCGAAACCGACATCGTCATCAACGGCTTTCCACTTTTTCATGTCGGCGGCACGATGACGACCGGTTTGTCCGTGCTGGCGGCTGGCGGTCATGTTGTAATTCCCTCGCCCTATGGGCTGCGCAGGCCGGAAGTCATCCAGAACTACTGGCGAATTGTCGAACGCTATCGCGCGACCATCGTCAGCGGCGTTCCAACTTCAATCGCCTCGCTGAGCGATGTTTCCGTCTCGGGCTTTGATCTTTCCAGTGTGCGCATGGGCCTCACCGGAGGCGCCGTTCTGCCCCGCGCGGTGGGCGAGCGCTTTGAGCGCAAGACGGGAATCCGCTTGTACGAAACATACGGCATGACGGAAACGGCGGCCGCGATCGCCTTCAATCCGGGGCGCGGCGAGCGTCTGCCTGGCAGCGTCGGCTTCCGTGCTCCGTATTCCGAAACCCGGATCGCCAAATCCAAGGGGACGGGCGGCTGGTCGACGTGTCAGCCGCAAGAGAGCGGGTCGGTTCTCGTGCGCGGGCCGCAAGTCTTTCCCGGCTATGTCGATCCTGCGCATGATGTCGGCGTGCTCGACGGCGACGGCTGGCTCGTGACCGGCGATGTCGGCTACTTCACTCAAGATCAGCGTCTCGTCCTCACTGGCCGCGAGAAGGACCTGATCATTCGCAGCGGCCACAATATCGACCCAGCCGCGATCGAAGACGTCGCCAATACCTTTCCCGGCGTTCAGATCAGCGCCGCGGTGGGCATGCCTGACGCCTATGCGGGCGAAGCGCCGATTCTGTTCGCCGCACCCGCGCCGGGTCAGAGTGTCGATGTCGCGGCCCTGGCCTCCTATGTCGCCGAGCATGTCTTGGAACCTCCCGCCCGGCCGAAACGCGTCATACTCCTCGACGCGCTGCCGGTGACGGCGGTCGGCAAGATTTTCAAACCAGCGCTGCGCGATCTCGCAATCCGCGAAAACGTATTGCTCGAGATTGCGCGAATTTTCGGCCCGAATGTCCATTCCACGATCAAAGTTGACAGAGACGACAAGCAACGAACGATCGTCACCATCGCGATCGAGTCCAATAATGCTGAGATGCGCGCGCAGTTGGCGGCGACGCTCACGAATCTGCCGCAGCAGTATGTGCTGGCGCCGATCCGATGAGGGAGCCGATGCCGCCAGTATTCTTCAGCCGGCAGGAAGGGACAGGGGTCATCACTTTGGATCGGCCCCAGGCTCTCAACGCCTTTTCGCAGAAGTTGATGCGGTCGCTCGACGGGGCGCTTGATGTGGCCGCAGATGAGACGCTTCGCGTCTTGATCGTCACCGGCGACGGAGGGGCTTTTGGCGCGGGCGGGGATCTCCTGGAGTTTGCAGCGTTTCTCGCGCCAGGGTCTGCGTCCCTGCTCGCTGCGCTGCAGTACTATCAGTATGCGCTCGAGAAACGCGAAAAGCTTCCCGTCCCCTTTGTCGTGGCGGTAATGGCGCCGCAGTTGCCGGCGGCTTGGAGCTCGTGCTTTGCTGTGACATCGTGCTGGCGGCGGAGAAGGCCAGGCTCGACGACGGTCACGCGTGTTACGTCAGCAGTATTCCTACTGGCGGCGCTAAACGGCAGGCCTGTTAGACAAGGAGCGCGGATGACGCGCGGCGTTCGAGATAGCGGCTGCGACAGCCTGGGAGCTGGAGGACAATGACGACGCTGGCGGGCGGTTCGCGACGAAGACTGCGCGTCGGCCAGCAAGAGATCGTGCTTGGGGTCTTCGTCGGCTTGTTCATCGTCTTCTCGGTGTTTCTGAAGGGTTTCCTGACCGCCGACAACATGCTGACCTTGCTGCAGAACGTGGCGGTGCTCGGCATCCTTGGCCTGGCCATGGCGATCGTCGTGATCGGGCGCGGCATAGACATATCGCTGATCGCCACCCTCGCGGTCCCGCCTGGCCTCGTGCTGCAGATGGTTCAGGACGGAAATTCATTGCCCTTTTCCATCGCCACGGCGCTGGCGATCACCGTCGTCTTCGGCCTGGTCAACGGTTGGCTTATCGCTTACGCCGAGGTGCCGTCATTGTTCGCCACGCTCGCGACCGGCCTGCTGCTCGCCGGCGTTGGTCAGGCCGCCCTCTTCAAGCTTGATGTCGTGCAGTGGAGCGACGGCATGAAAGGCTTCGAGGCGCTGGGCCAGGGCAGCATGCTTGGCGTGCCGACGTCGATCCTGATGTTCGCGCTCGCATGCGTGGTCGTGGCCTTCTTGCTGCGCGTCACGCGCATCGGCGCCTTCATCTATGCAATCGGCGACAATCCCTTCGCGGCGCGCGCGACCGGCATTCCGACGCGGCCGATCATCGTCCTACAATATGTACTCGCCGCGCTGATTGGCTGCTTCGCGGGCCTCGTGCTGGCGGCCTCGGTCAATTCGATGCCGACGCGTATCTTCAACTCGACGCTGATCTATGACGTGATCCTGGTCGTCGTGCTCGGCGGTATTGGTCTATCCGGCGGGCGCGGCGGCGTGGTCAATATCATCTTCGGCACGCTTTTGATCGGCACTTTGCTCAATGGCATGACGATCATGGACATGTCCTATTCCGCGCAGAACCTCGTCAAGGGCCTGCTGCTGCTCGCCGCGGTAATCACCGATTCCATTCTCAATCCTCGCAATGAGGAAACCGCCCAGCAGGGCGACATCTAGCGAAGAGCCGCTCAAAAAGCCAAAACAGGAGGAAGCGACATGGGAAACATGATGAAATGGATCGGAGCAGTAACGCTCGCGCTCAGCGTTTCACTGGCGACAGGCGGCGCCGCATTGGCGCAGAAAGGGCTCGACGAACCGTTCCAAGCGCCGTTCCGCGAAGCGCTGGCCGGCAAGACAGTGGCTTATGTGCCGGTGGCGATGAATTTCGACCTCACCGAGGGATGGTGGGCGGGGCTCAAAAAGGAACTCGAGCCCTACGGCGTCAAGTTTGAACTCCGCGACCCTAACTGGAACACCAACGCCGGCGCCCAGGCCGTCACTTCGCTTATCTCAGAAAAACCAGCGGTGATGGTCATCCACAATCCCGACGTTCAGACCTACGCGAAGCTGCTCCAGCGAGCCGAGAACGAAGGCATCTTCGTGATCCAGATCAATATGGGCTCGGCTTATCGCAGCTCCGCCTTTGTCGGCGCGAACTGGATCGAGATCGGCGAGAAGGACGCGGAGGCCGTCGTCAAAGCCTGCGAAGGCAAGTCGAACAAGATCGCCATCGTGCAAGGCGCTCTGTCGGCTGCGGCCTCGGCTTACACGCTGAAGGGCGTCGAGAATGTGCTCGCTAAACATTCCGATGTGAAGGTCGTTTCGAGTCAGGCCGCCGACTGGGACGCCGCCAAGGCCAAGGCGATTACGCAGACCGTGCTCAAGCAGAATCCCGATCTTTGCGGCATTATCGGCTTCTGGGATGGCATGGACATCGGCACCGCAGCGGCAGTGAAAGAGGCCGGCCTGACCGGCAAAGTGTTTGTCGCAACCTCGGGCGGCGGCGAACGCAAGGGCTCCTGTGAACTCGTCAAGAGCGGCGCCTTCGACCTCGACCTCAGCTACGATGTGCCGACCCAGGCTGCGCAGATGGCGGGTACGATCAAATATCTGCTCTCCTCGGGCGCGAAGCCCGGGACGGTCAAGGGCTCTGAATATACGACGCTCATACCCGTGACGAAGGCCAACGCCGACACCGAGACCGCATGTTGGAACTTGGGCGACCTCAAGAAGTGAAGGATCAGCGCCGGGCGCAACGACGCCCGGCGCGTCTGTCCCAAGTCTCGTCCATCGTTTATCACGGTTCGGTCCATCTCTGATGCGCGAAGCCATAATCCGTCTGCGCTATCGCTACTGGCCGGATCATTGGCTCGGCGAGATCCTATCGAAGCGCTGGACCGAGACCGCGATCCCGGTCATTGTTCTCCTGATCGTCGGCTTTTGGCTCAGCCGTTCGATAGACAATTTTCTGTCTTGGTCGAATCTCTCCGACACCGCCCGCCAGGCAGGAGAGATCGGTTTCATCGGCCTGGGCATGGCGCTGGTCGTCATCGTCGGCGGCATCGATCTCTCTGTCGGCTCGATGTTCGCGCTCACCGATTTCTGCGCGCTCTACACGCTCGACGTGCTCGGCTGGCCTGTACCTCTCGTCGCGCTCGCGACGATTGTGTGCGGCGCGTTGCTCGGCGCCGTGAATGGCGTGCTGATCGGCTATCTGCGTCTGCGCGCCTTCATCACGACGCTCATCACGCTCATCATCTACCGTTCCGCCTTCGATCTTTTGATCCAGGATCATTCGAACGAAATCGCCGCCGCTTTTCCGGATTTCCCGTCGTGGAACTTTCTCGGCGGCGGCGACGTATTTGGCATCCCAAGCGTGGCCTTCGTCTATCTGATCGTCGCAATTTTTGGCCATGTCTTGATGACGCGATTACGCCCCGGCTGGCACATCACCGCAATCGGCGGCTCACGCCGCTCGGCCTATAATTCCGGCATTGCCGTGCGCCGTACGATCGCCCTCTGTTACGTCGCGAGCGGCGCCCTGACGGCCATTGGCGCGCTATTTTTCGCGGCTCGGCTCGGGACGGTCGGCGGCGACATTGGCGTCGGCCTCGAAGTGACTGTTCTGACGGCGACTGTCCTCGGCGGCATCACGCTCGGCGGCGGCAAAGGGTCGGTGACGAAGTCGCTTGTCGGCACGCTCATCGTGCTGCTCATCACCAACGGCCTGACGACAATGAATGCGCGTGGCGGCGTCAACCGCATCGCGCTCGCGACTATTTTGTTGGTCGCCGCGATGATCGACATTCGCTGGCAGAAGAACCGCGCCCGCATCATCAGCAAAGTTTACGTGAGCCCGACCTATCACGCCCTGCCAGAGCCTCCGGCGACCGAAATCGGCAGAGGAGGCCCCTTCGAGCAGAACGATAAGCTGCGCGACGTGACGCTGATCGGCCTTGGCAAGATCGAAGCGCCGGAGGACGTGATCCTCGATCGCAACGACAATCTCTACGCCGGTTCGCGCCATGGCGACATTATCCGTTTCTTAGCCCCTGACTATGAGCGCATGGAAGTGTTCGCCCATATCGGGGGCCAGCCGCTCGGCATGGCTTTCGATCGTGAGGACAATCTCTACGTCTGTATCGGAGGCATGGGCCTCTATCGGGTGTCTCCGGACGGCAAGGTCGAGAAGGCGACCGATGAGACGAACCGGAGCCTGCACTCGGTGAACGACGATAGCCGATTGCGTCTCGCCGACGACCTCGACATCACCGATGACGGCCTGATCTTTTTCTCGGAAGCGACGGTGCGCTACGAAATGGATGAATGGCCGGTTGACGGGCTCGAGGCGCGCGGCAATGGCCGTATCATCTGTTACGATACGAAAACCGGGAAGACGCATACGGCGCTGCGGGGACTAAAATTCCCGAATGGAATATGCGTCGCGAGCGACAAACAATCGATTCTATTCGCCGAGACGTTCGGCTGCTCGATCAAGCGCTTCTATTTCGAGGGACCAAAGAAGGGCGCCGTCGAGACCGTCATGGACAACCTTCCTGGCTATCCCGACAACATCAACCTCGCTTCCGACGGCAATTATTGGCTCGCGCTCGTCGGGATGCGGAGCCCGGCGCTTGATCTTGCCTGGAAGATGCCGGGCTTCCGATTGCGCATGGCCAAGCGGGTGCCGGTCGACGAGTGGCTTTTTCCTAACATCAACACCGGCTGCGTCGTGAAGTTCAATGAGAAGGGGCAGATCCTCGAATCGTACTGGGATCTGCGTGGCGTCAATCATCCCATGATCACGTCGATGCGCGAACACCGCGGCTACCTCTATCTTGGCGGGATCTCCAACAATCGTATCGGTCGCTTCAAACTCGAAGGCGCAGATCCCAATTTTTCGCAATACGAGAAGCGCTGGGAGGCCGTTTAGTGTTTGGCGCCCTACGCGACTTTGCGCAAAGCCTTCTCGGACGGGGCGAGGCGACAATCACCGTTCCCTCGTTCGATGGCGCGTTGAAGCCGAACCAGGCGCTCGAAAATGCAGAAATCGTGCTGCAGTGCGAGGCGCCCGAAGATCTCGCGAGCGACGGACAAAATCTCTTTCTCGCCGACGGCGTTCGTCTCCTGCGCATCGAAGAGAAGGGCGCGACGGCGGTCCGAGAGTTCGACGCGCCGATCACCGCGATTTGCGCTCTGCCGGGCGGCGGGCTCGCCGTCGCGCTCGGCGGGCAAGAGGTCCGCTGTTACGGGGCGCCGGCCGACGCCCAGCCGAGCGTGATTTTTTCCGATGTCGGCCGCGCGGTGAATGCGCTCACGCCTGCCGGCGACGATGCGCTCTATGCGACCGATGGATCGGCGACGCGCGACTACAAGGACTGGGTTTGGGACCTGATGGAGCGCGGGCGCTCCGGCCGGGCTCTGCGCTTGGGTCTGAAAACCCACCGGGTCGATGTCCTTGCCGACCGACTTCGCTACGCCTTTGGCGTCGCGGCGATGGGCGGCCGCGCATTGGTCGCCGAGAGCTGGCGCCACAACCTTGTCGCGATTGGGCCGGAGGGCGCCAGTGAAGTCGTGCGCGCGCATCTGCCGGTCTATCCCTCGCGGCTTACACCCGCCATGGACGGCGGATGGTGGCTAACCGCCTTCGCCGCGCGCACGCTGCTGGTCGAATTCGTGCTGCGGGAGCCTGCGTACCGCAAACGAATGATGGCGGAGATCGCCCCGGAATTCTGGGTCGCGCCAAAGCTCCGCTCTGGTGAATCATTCAAGGAGCCGATGCAGGGCGCGCATCTTAAGACGATGGGCGTCGTCAAGCCCTGGGCGCCGCCGCGCTCCTATGGCCTGATCATCCGCCTCGATAGCGCCGGCCTGCCGCTTTTCTCGCTGCACAGCCGTGTCGACGGGATCAACCACGGAATCGTCGCCGCGCTCGAACATAAGGGCCGTCTCTATTTTATCGCCAAGGGCCCGAGACGCTTGCTGAGCCTGCCGATTGAGGGTCTCGCGAAGGATTATTCGGAATGACTGACGTCGTTCTCTCACTGCAGAAGGCGACCAAGCGCTACGCCGGGGCGCCGGCGATCGAGGACGTCGATTTCGAGCTTCGGCGCGGCGAAATCCATGCGCTCGTTGGCGAAAACGGCGCCGGCAAGTCGACGCTGACCAAGGTGATGGCGGGCGTCGTGACGCTGAGTTCAGGCGTGATGATGATCGACGGCGCGACGGCGGCGCCTAGCACGCCGCTCGAAGCGCGCCAACTCGGCGTCGCGATGGTGTTTCAGGAGAACAGCCTCGTGCCGACGATGACCGTGGCGCAGAACCTGTTCCTTGGCCAAGAGCGTTTCTATAACCGGTTGCGCGGAGTCTATATCGCCGCACAGCAGTTTCTGCAGTCGCTGAATTTCGACGTACCGCCGACGGCGACCGTCGCGGCTCTGGGCGCGGCAAAAAAGCAGATGGTCGAAATTGCACGGGCGGTGCTGCACAAGGCCAAAGTGATCATTTTCGACGAGCCGACGGCGTCGCTGACGCCCGAAGAGAAAAAATATTTCTTTGATCTGGTGCGCGATTTGAAGAAGCGCGGCGTGTCGATCGTGTTCATCAGCCACGCTCTCGAAGAAGCTCTGATCCTCGCTGACCGGATCACGGTGTTGCGCGACGGCAAAAAAGTGGTCACCGACGATGTGTCGAAATTCGACCGTGCGCGCATCGTCCAGGCAATGGTCGGGCGAGACCTTTCGCACACGCTCTATGGCGTCAAAAGAACAAGCGTACGGCCGGCCGGCGAGCGTGTGCTTACCGTTCAAAATCTGAAAATGGCGCCGATGGTGAGGAATAATTCGTTCTCGGTATTTGCCGGCCAGATCACCGGCGTCTTCGGCCTCGTGGGCGCCGGCCGAACTGAGACGTTCAAAGTCGTGGCGGGCCTGTTAAAGCGCGATTTCTTCCACGGCGGCGAAGTGATCTTGCGCGACAATCCGGTGCGCTATCGGGTCCCCGCGCCGGCGGTCAAGGCCGGTATTGCTTATGTTACCGAGGATCGCAAAGTCGAGGGTTTTTTCGAGACCGCCTCGATCGCCCGCAATATTTACGTTGGCCTGCTGGCGAAATTTCCGCGCGGCCGTTCGCTGTTGTCGAAACGCGAACAAGCGAAGTCGGGCAAGGATTGGATTCAACGACTCAATGTACGGGCGATCGGTAGCGAGGCTAAAGTCGTCGAGCTGTCCGGCGGCAATCAGCAAAAAGTTGTGATCGCCAAATCGTTGATCCAGGAGCCCGATCTCATTATCTTCGATGAGCCGACGCGTGGCGTCGATGTGGGCGCGATCGTCGAGATACACGAACTTGTCAACAGCCTCGCCGATCAAGGCAAGGCGGTCGTCGTTATCTCGTCCTACCTGCCGGAGATTCTTGCTCTTTCTGATCGCATCTTGGTCTCGCGCCAGGGCAAGGTGGTCGAAGAATTTTCAGCTCTAGAGGCCACGGAAGAAAGAATCATGTACGCGGCGATACATTGATTCCCTTTTTCGTCCGTCTCGGCATTCTCGAACAATGAAGGTTTGAGCATGGCTCGGACGTCTGCCTCGCCGAAGCGGCTTCAGCCCATGCTCGCCACCCTTACTGATGAGCCATTCGACGATGCCGGGTGGGTCTTCGAGGACAAGTATGATGGGTTCCGCATGGTCGCGGAAATAGCGGGCGGCAAGGTCGCCCTTTACAGCCGCAACGGCAAAATCATCAGCCACAGTTATATTGAGGTGGCTAAAGCGCTCGAAAGGGTGAAAGGCGACGCCGTGATAGATGGAGAACTCGTCGCTATCGATAAAGACGGCGTTTCACATTTCCAGCTTTTGCAGAATGCACTCCGCCACGAAGCGAAACTCCTCTACTACGCTTTCGATCTGATGTTCCACGACGGGCGCGATTTGCGCACCCTCTCGCTGATCGAACGCAAGAAGCAGCTCCGGTCCATCCTGCCTCGTCACAAGTTGATCGCTTTTAGCCGCCACCGCGCGACATATGGAAACAGATTTTTCGAAGAAGCCGAGCGGCGGGGCCTCGAGGGAATTATGGCCAAGCGAGCCGAGAGCGCCTATGTGTCCGGCGCTCGCACAGCCGATTGGCTGAAGATAAAGACTTCGAAACGCCAGGAAGTTGTGATTGCCGGATTTACCGCCCCTCGGCGAACGCGGCCCTTTTTCGGGGCCTTGGTCCTTGCGGTACGTGAGAATAATGTGTGGCGCTACATAGGGCATGTAGGCACGGGGTTCAGCCATAAGATACTTGAAGAGCTGCACGACAAGCTCGTGAAGCTAAAAGTCGAGAAATCTCCCTTTCCGACAAAAGTGAAAGACGAAGCTGTCACGACATGGGTTAAACCGTCGCTGGTCGCCGAAGTGAAATTCGCCGAATGGACGAGTTTCGGCGAGATGCGGCAACCCGTGTATCTCGGATTGCGGGCCGATAAACGGGCTGAAGAGGTTGTGCGTGAGCGCGAGCGGCCGCGGGCGAAATAGTCAGCGCGCTCTGGTCTGGCCAAGGGCGTCAAGCAGGCGATCGATGAAGACGGCGTGTGCCTTCAGGATCCTAACGCGCGCCTCAGCGATGCTAAACCACGCCGCCCTGTCGATCTCAGGAAAGACTTCCCGGCGTCCCGAGCGCGGCGGCCACTCCATCTCGAATGTGTTGCTTTGAAGCTCGTCTGCGTCCCAGTCGTCCTCGATCGCCCATATGTGGACGACCTTCCCACCCGGCTGCCGCGCATCGCCCAGAGGCGTCAACTCGCCGTTGGGGCAGTGACCGGTCTCTTCGGCAAACTCACGGCGTGCGGCTGAAAGTGGAGATTCATCGAGTCCGATCAGCCCTTTGGGAATGCTCCAAGCCCCTTCGTCCTTGCGCGTCCAAAACGGTCCTCCAGGATGTCCCAGCAGGATCTCAATCTCGCCTTGCCGACGCCGGAAGAGCAGGAGCCCGGCGCTTTGTTTTTTAGGCGAGGTCGTAGACGGCATCCTGACAGGTTAACACGGCCCACGTCGGCATGACTGATGGCTGGGAAGGGCTCGGCTAGGAGCGCGCCGCCGATGCGTATTGACCTACCCCCGGCATGATCTCTCTTGGGCATATACCCGCCTTAAGATCGCCGAGATGATCGTAAAGCTCCGCCAGCTTAGACAAGGTGACGCGCGCTTCCGGCTCATTCATGCTCAGAGCGAGCGCTCGCATTTCACAGGCTCGCTCGCGCCATTTGGACGCCAAATCGTCTCTTGCCTGGTTCAGCATAGTCCCTCTCCCTATGAGCAAGAACGCGTTATAGGCTGATTTGTTCCCGCAAAGGTTGTGTGTCTCTCTTCGTAACGAAGTTGCCGAGGGGATAGGCGGAGATACGGAGGGCGGAGGACGTCTGATAGGCTAAGTTACGAGATACAGCTATAAATGTGGTCGCCTCGATGCTGGCGCGACCAAGCCTGAGCGTTGCTCGGCAGTGTTGTCGATCGGACCAAGCTTTAACAAACGGGGTCGAGGGAGGGATTTCGTGCGCACCATCAAAGGACCAGCGCTTCTCATCGCGCAGCTCGCGAGTGACCGAGCGCCGTTCAATACTCTCCCTGGGATCGCCA
>JASLHV010000555.1 GCA_030153205.1 Roseiarcus sp.
CGTCTTCGACCGCCGCTTTGACTTCCGCATGACCCGGTTCGCCCGCGTGGCCAAGGCTGGCGGCGAGGTCGCCGGGGCCGATGAAGACGCCATCGACGCCTTCTACCGCGGCAATCGCTTCGAGCGAATGCAACGCCTCACGTGTCTCAACTTGCACCAAGAGACAGAGTTCGGAGGCGGCGCTCTTGGCGTAGCCCGGAACGCGCCCGAAACGTGTCGCGCGGGTTACTGCTGAGACGCCGCGAACGCCCTCTGGCGGATAGCGCATCGCCGCGACCGCGCAGCGCGCCTCTTCGACATTTTGCACATAGGGGATCAGAAGCGACTGCGCGCCGAGATCGAGAAATCGCTTGATCAGCACGACATCGTTGTTCGCGGGTCTCACGATCGGCGAGACCTGGTAGGCGGCGATCGCCTGCAATTGCGGCAAGACGGTCAGCGGGTCGGACGGCGAGTGTTCGGTGTCGAGCAGAAGCCAGTCAAAACCGGAGCCCGCGACCAATTCGGCCGAATAGGCGCCGGGGAGCGAACACCAAAGTCCGATCTGCTGACGTCCTTCGACGAGTCCGCGTTTGAAGGCGTTGCGGGGAAGTTGCATCGGGTTTTTCCATCTGTGATCCGCATAAATACGGCTCGTCGAGCGCACGCCGTCAAGCGAAGTCTGCGGCTCGCCGCACTGCGAGAATATCTCGCTTGGACCTTCGCGCTATGTGCAAGGAAGTTTGAGAAGATTAAGCTGGTTCGTCCAACGTATACGTTGCGACCCTTTATTTGTTATACTAGATAACATATCAAAGATGCTGCTTGGGAGGAGTGTCGGCATGATGATCAACGGCGCCACCAAGCTGATCGCTCATCTCGGCTATCCAACGACGACCTTCAAAGCGCCAATGATCTACAATCCATGGTTCGAGAGGCGCGATATCAATGCCGTCGTCATGCCGATGGGCGTGACGAGCGACAATTTCGCCCGCGCCTTCCCGGAGATTTGCCGATTCACGAATTTCCATGGCGCGTTGATCACGATGCCTCACAAAGTCACGGTGATTAGCCATCTCGATGAGGTTTCGACCGCCGTCAAAGTCGCGGGTTCCTGTAACGCCGTCCGGCGACGAGAAGACGGCAAGCTGATTGGCGACATGTTCGATGGCGAAGGCTTCGTGCGAGGCGTCGCTCATAACGGCGGCGTCGTGGCCGGCAAGCGCTTGTTGGTGGTCGGTTCAGGCGGCGTGGGTTCGGCGATTGCAGCGTCGGCGGCAGGCGCAGGCGCCGCGGCGATCGCTCTATACGATGTCAACGTTGGATCGATGAATGCGCTTGCCGACCGGCTGCGTCAAAACTATCCGAAGCTCGAAGTCGGCGCCGGGTCGAATGACCCAAGCGGGTTCGACGTCGTGGTCAATGCAACGCCGCTTGGAATGAAGCCGGGCGATCCTATGCCTGTGGACGTCGCCAAGCTTTCGCCTTCGACCTATGTCGGCGAAGTCGTGATGAAGCAAGAGACGACCGCTTTTCTCGCGGCCGCGCGAGCGCGCGGCTGCACGACGCAAGTCGGCATCGACATGCTCTTCGAACAAATCCCAGCCTATCTGCAATTTTTCGGCTTTCCCGAGACAACAGCGACAGAATTGCGGGAGGTCGCCAAAATAGACTATTGAATATACTCAAGAAAAAGCGGCAATCAGGGAGGGAAACATGAGCGCCGTCGTGATGAATCAGGCCCATAGCCGGCGCCAGACAACAACGGCCACAGCCAGCGGCTGGATTGGCTCCGCGCTCGAATATTATGATTTCTTCATCTACGCGACGGCGGCCTCGATCGTCTTCCCGCAGATCTTTTTTCCGTCGAACAACCCAACTGTCGCCATTGTCGCGTCGCTTGCGACCTATGGCGTCGGCTATGTCGCAAGGCCGATCGGCGCCTTCGTGTTGGGCCATCTGGGCGACACGTATGGACGAAGGAACGTCCTTCTCGTCTGCCTCTTTCTGATGGGTTTCTCGACGATGGCCGTTGGCGTCTTGCCGACCTATCAACAGGTCGGCGTCCTCGCGCCTATCCTTCTCGTCGCGCTGCGGTTGATACAAGGCTTCGCAGTTGCCGGGGAAATATCCGGCGCGAGCTCCATGATCCTCGAGCATGCGCCATTCGGACGCCGAGGCTTTTTCGCCAGCTTTACCCTGCAGGGCGTACAGGCGGGCCAGATCCTCGCCGCCGCAGTGTTCCTCCCCCTCTCTTATGCGCTCCCCTCGGACGCATTCATGTCCTGGGGTTGGCGCGTGCCCTTCCTACTCAGCGTCGTCGTTCTGATCGTCGGCTATTACATCCGCCGCGAGGTAGAGGAAACGCCGGCCTTCACCGAGGAGGGTGCGCGCGGCGCCGTGCCGAGGGCGCCGATTATCGAGGCCTTGACCAACCATTGGCCGGACATGTTGCGCGTCGTCTGCATGGCGCTAATGAACGTCATACCGGTGGTCACTACGATTTTTGGCTCGACCTACGCCGTGCAACCGGCCTACGGCATCGGCTTCGACAAGTCGATCTATTTGTGGATCGCCGTGGTCGGCAATGTCGTGGCCGTGGTGGTCATTCCTTTCGTCGGGAACCTCGCCGATAAGATCGGACGCCGGCCTCCCCTAATCGTTGGATCCCTCGGCGCCGGCCTCTTGTCCTTCGCCTATCTTTACGCGATCAGCATCAAGAGCGTGCCGCTGGCCTTTGCCCTCTCCATCCTGATGTGGGGCGTCATCTATCAAGGATATAACGCGGTCTTCCCGAGCTTCTATCCAGAACTCTTTCCGACGCGCGCGCGCGTATGCGGCATGGCGATCGCGCAGAATATCGGAACGATGCTGACCGCGTTGCTGCCGGCGCTTTTCGCTACGGTGGCGCCGCCCGGCTCGAGCAATGTGCCGACCGTCGTCGGTTCGCTTGCTTTCGCCATTACGGTGATAGCGGCCATTGCTGCATGGAGCGCGCGCGAGACCTATCGCATTCGGATGGGCGATTTGGGCGAAGCCGCGGCCCAGCCCGTCGATCAGGCCGAATACAATCGCCTGCGCCAGCAGAGCCTCGCCGGGACAAGCTGATTTCGTTCCGTAACATCTTCATCTTATTGGCGATCCGGCGGCGGCTGTCTCCCAGCCGCCGCCGTCTTCTTGACAAGGCGAGCGGTTCGTTGTTCTTTCCATATATATGGTTGTCATATTACCAGTTTTCCTAAGCGGGCGACGTCGATTGGATTTGCCGGCGTAACCGTCATGCGGAGAGGATCGCTTGTTTTATTCATCTGAGAAATTGAAAACGGCGTTTGGCGCCGGGTTGCTTGCTTTTCCGGTTACGCATTTCACAGAAGCGGGCGCGTTCGATCCCGATCCCTACCGTCGCCATGTCGCCTATCTCGTCGACAACGGCGCCGCCGCTCTCTTTGCGGCGGGAGGTACGGGCGAATTTTTTTCGCTTTCACTTGATGAATATGAAGACGTTGTGCGTGCGGCGGTGGAGAGCGCGGCGGGGCGCCTACCAGTTCTGGCTGGCGTCGGCGGCGGCGCGGCTCTGGCGATCGATTTTGCGAAGCGCG
This sequence comes from Roseiarcus sp., assembly GCA_030153205.1. GTDB lineage: Bacteria > Pseudomonadota > Alphaproteobacteria > Rhizobiales > Beijerinckiaceae > Roseiarcus. The sequence goes on from JASLHV010000555.1 coordinate 3,579, forward strand.
CCGAAAGAGCCGGCGCCGACGGTCTCTTGCTTTTGCCGCCCTATCTCGTTCAAGCCGAGCAGGAGGGCGTCTACCGTTACGTTGCGGCCGTATGCCAGTCTGTGGGGCTCGGCGTCATCCTCTATCATCGCGACAATTGCCTCTATGAAGCGCAAACGATCGAGCGGCTTGTCGAGGCCTGTCCCAATATCGTCGGGTTCAAAGACGGTCATGGCAGCGTCGAGCAAATCGTCGCCATCCACAGCCGCTTAGGTGAGCGTCTCGTCTATGTGGGCGGCATGCCGACAGCCGAAATCTTCGCGCAAGCGAACCATGCGATCGGTATGACCACTTACTCTTCGGCTGTATACAATTTTGCGCCGGTCTATGCGCAGCAATTCTTTACTGCAGTGCGGCAAGGCGATCACGCCTTCATCGACGAGGCGTTGAAGCAATTCTTCCTTCCGTACATCGCTATTCGCAACCGGCGCCGCGGTTACGCCGTCAGCATTGTCAAGGCCGGCATGCGCGTCGTTGGCAAGCCCGCCGGTCCGGTTCGCGCGCCGCTGCTGGATTTGACGGCCGATGAAGAAAAAACTCTTGCCGCCTTGATCCATTACGCGAAGGCGAAATCGGGCGAACATGAAGCGAACATGTCTTTGAGCGCTGGCGAGCCAACGAAAAGGCCTCGATCGCCAATTCGATCCGATCATTCCATTCAAGCTTAGTATAGTCATTTTAGTATGCTCGGATACGGCCTTGACGGGGCCAAAAACGAGCAGACAATTCGGCATAAGTCAGCCGCGAACAAACGGCGCAGAGACGGAGGAAATCATGAGCGGCATCACGCGGCGCGGAGTTCTCGGGGCAGGCGCTGCGGCGGGGCTAGGCCTTGTTGGCTCTCGCCAGGCTGTCGCCGTGCCAAGTTGGAACGGCCCAGCGCCCGAGCCGGGCGCGCAAATCCGCGTGCTGCGCTGGAAGCAATTCATTCAAGCCGAATACGATAGTTTCGTCGCCAATACAAAAAAGTTCAGCGAGAAGACCGGCGTCAAAATCCGCGTCGACGCCGAAAGCTGGGACGATATCCGGCCGAAGTCCGCCGTCGCCGCCAATGTCGGCGCCGGGCCGGACATCATCTTCGGCACGCTCGACGATCCGTTTAAATTTCCCGACAAGCTTATCGATCTCACCGACCTCGCCGAATACCTCGGCGAGAAATACGGCGGATGGTACCCCGTCGCCCGCAAATACGGCATGAAAGACAAGCGCTGGATCGCGCTGCCTCACGGCGCGACCGGCGGCACGCTCAATTATCGGATCAGCGCGATGCGCGCCGCGGGTTTCGACGAATTCCCGAAGGATCTGCCGGGCTATCTCAAACTCTGTCAGGGTCTCAAGAAGATCGGTAAGCCGCCGGGCTTTGCGCTCGGCCATGCGACGGGCGACGCCAATGGCTGGACGCAATGGTGCCTGTGGGCGCATGGCGGCAGGACGGTGGACGACAACAACAATGTCGTGATCGACGCGCCGGAGACAGTCGCGGCCTTGGAATATGCGCAGCAACTCTATGCGACCTATATCGACGGCGTCCTCTCTTGGCTTGATCCGAGCAACAATAAGGCCTTTCTCGCCGACCAGATCAGCCTCACTTTCAACGGCATTTCGATCTATGTCGTCGCCAAGAACTCGCCGGAGCCGGCGCTGAAGGCGATCGCCGCCGACATGGACCACGCCAATATGCCGATCGGGCCAGTCGGACATCCAACAGAGCAGCAGAACATCCTCAACACCTACGTTTACAGCTTCACGAAATATCCGAACGCGTGTCGCGAGTATTTGCGCTTCATGTGGGAGAAGGAGCAGGTCGACGTCTGGGAGACGGCCTCTGGCGGCTATGTCGCGCCGCCCTTGCCGGCCTGGAACGACAATCCGATTTGGACCGCGGATCCGAAGACGACGCCGTTCCGAGACGTTCTGAAATTTGCCCAGGACGACGGCTATTCCGGATCGCTGGGTTACGCCTCCGCCGCCACGATGGGCGATTTTGTCGTCGTCGATATGTTCGCCGAGGCCTGCACAGGCAATCAAACGCCCAAAGCGGCGGCGGCCCGCGCCGCTGAACGCGTCAAGCGCTATTATCAAGTTTAGAAGCTCCAATATTAAGTTCGACGAATAGAGTACAAAGCCTTTTTTTCGAGCGCGGCGCCGCGCGTCGGCGCGGAGAGTCCGATTGACTGTTCAGGTCCAGACAGTTGTACGTGCAAGGCCGGCCCGCCGGCGGGAAACTGCGCGGCTTTGGGATAATCGCAATTTCCTCGGCCTCCTGTTCATGCTTCCGGCGGCGCTCATTCTCGGCGTCTTTCTCGCCTATCCGCTAGGCCTCGGCTTCTGGCTCGGACTAACCGACACGCTGATTGGTCAGCCCGGCCGGTTCATCGGCCTTAAGAATTTTATATCGCTGGCCCATGATACGGTCTTTTGGCTCGTCGTTTTCAACACGACGCTCTATACGATCGTCGCCAGCGTCTTCAAATTTGTGCTCGGCCTTTATCTCGCTTTGCTCCTCAATCGCCGGCTGCCGTTCAAGGCGATGTTGAGAGCCATCGTCCTTCTGCCCTTCGTCGTGCCGACGGTTCTCTCGGCCATCGCCTTTTGGTGGATCTACGATCCGCAATTCTCGATTCTGTCCTGGTCGCTGGTGAAGATGGGCGTGATCCATCATTTCATCGATTTTCTTGGCGATCCGTGGAACGCTCGCTGGTCCGTCATCGCCGCCAATGTCTGGCGCGGCATTCCTTTTGTCGCGATCACCATGCTCGCAGGCCTGCAGACGATCCCGCCGTCGCTCTATGAAGCGGCGACGCTCGACGGCGCTTCCGCCTTGCAGAAGTTCCGCTTTGTCACCTTGCCGATGCTGTCGCCGATCATCGCTGTCGCGATGACCTTCTCCGTCCTGATGACTTTCGCCGATTTCCAATTGATCTACGCCATCACGCGGGGCGGCCCGATCAACGCGACGCATTTGATGGCGACGCTCTCTTTCGAACGCGCGATCACCGGCGGCCATCTCGGCGAGGGCGCGGCCATTGCCGACGCCATGGTGCCGTTCCTTCTCGGCGCTGTTCTATTCAGCTATTTCGGATTGCAGCGTCGGCGCTGGCAGCAGGGATCGAGGGATTAGGCGATGGCGGCTGACGCGGCGGAAGGCATGGATTATCTGGAGCGTCTGCCGCGTCGCGTTGTCACGCTGTACCTGCCTCTCGCGATTCTGCTCTTTGTCTTGCTGTTTCCCTTCTATTGGATGACGACGACAACGTTCAAGCCCGACGAGGAGCTATACGACTACGCTCGCTTCAATCCGTTCTGGGTCGCCCATCCGACTCTTCAGCATATCTACAAGCTCTTTTTCGAGACGAGCTATCCGTCCTGGTTGATCAATACGATCATCGTCTCGGTCGCAGCGACTGCGATTTCCCTCTTCTCGAGCGTTCTTGCCGCTTATGCGATCGAACGGTTGCGCTTCACTGGCGCGCGCTATGTCGGGCTCGCCATCTTTCTCGCCTATCTCGTGCCGCCGAGCATTCTCTTCATTCCGCTCGCGGCCATCATCTTCAAGCTCGGCCTGTTCGATACGCTTTGGGCGCTCATTCTGACCTACCCGACCTTCCTCGTCCCCTTCTGCACCTGGCTTTTGATGGGCTATTTCCGCACCATCCCCTATGAACTCGAGGAATGCGCGCTGATCGACGGCGCTTCGCGTCTGCAAGTCTTGTGGAAGATCACACTGCCGCTCGCCGTGCCCGGTTTGATCTCGGCGGGGATATTCGCCTTCACCCTGTCCTGGAACGAGTTCATCTATGCGCTGACCTTCATCTCATCGTCGGAGAACAAGACGGTGCCGGTCGGCGCCATCACCGAATTGGTCGAGGGCGACGTCTATCATTGGGGCTCGCTGATGGCGGCGGCCCTGCTCGGATCGCTCCCCGTCGTCGTGCTCTACTCGTTCTTTGTCGAACATTACGTCTCCAGCTTGACCGGCGCCGTGAAGGAATAGAACAAAGGCGACAAGCAACGCCGGTCGATCGATGAGGGAGGTTGACGTCATGCGGCGATTCAAACGACCCCTTCCTTTCGTGGTCACGGGCGCTCTCGTTCTCGCGATCGTCGCCTTCGCCGGCACGGCGCGCGCGGCTGAGAAGATCGGCATCGTCCTGATGCATGGCGAACAGGGCGCGCCGGGTCGGCTGATCAACGGGCTTGGCGCGAGGCTGGAGAAAGCCGGCTATCTCGTCTCGCGGCCGGACATGTGTTGGTCCGCGCGCCGATCCTATGAGTCCGATTTTCACGCCTGCCTCGCCGTTGTCGACGACGCGATCGTCAAATTGCGCAACCTCGGCGCGATGCGGATCGTCGTCGGCGGCTTCAGCCTCGGCGGCGCGGCGGCGATCGCCTATGGCGCCGCACATCCCGATCTCTTGGGCGTCTTCGCCTTGGCCCCGGCGCATGATGCCGAGGCGATGAGCGAATTGCCCGGCGTCAAGGACAGCCTGACCAAGGCCGAGAGCCTTGTCGCGCAAGGCAAGGGGGACGAGGAAAGCAATTTCGAAGATGTCGCAATCGGCCCCTCCGGACCGTATTTGAATGATATCGCAACGACGCCGACGATCTATCTGAGTTTCTTCGGCGCGGCGTCGGATGCGAATATTCCAAAGAACGCCGCCAAGCTTACGACCCCTTTTCTATGGGTTGCGGGCCGCGCTGACCCGACCCAGGCCGGCGGCCCAACCTACGCTTTCGCCAAGGCGCGGGAGAATTCCTTGAGCCGCTATGTGGCCGTCGACGGCGGTCATAACAATACGCCAGACGCGGCAGGCGATGCGGCGCTCGCCTGGCTCGCCGATCTCGCGGGACAGTAGTAGTACAACAGCTTCAAGTACGCGCCGCCGAGATCGCCGCAAAGATCGGCTTCGTCGCCGGGTATTTCTCGGCGAAATCGCCGTAGAGCCGTTTCGCCATTTCCTGCTGCATGGCGTGACGCTCGTCCTCAGGCATGGCGGTGAAAGTAACGCCGAAGCCCTTGAGTTGTTCGATCTCCTGCTTCGTCTTCTCCAAAGCGGCGGTACGTTGTTCCGCCGTCGCTTCGGCCGCGGCCTTATCGAAGGCGGGTTTGAGGTCGTCAGGTATTTTCGCGAGCGCGCGCTTTCCGATGAAAGCGCCCATCGGGCTGAACAAATGTTCGGTCAGGAAGCAGGATTTCGCGATCTCGTAAAGCTTCAGCGAAAGGCACGTTCCCGGATCATGCTCGAATCCGTCGACCACGCCGGTTTGAAGGGCCGTATAGAGTTCGTTGACGGCGATCGGCGTTGGAATCGCGCCCATGATCTTGAACGTCTCGACAAAGGCCGGCGCAGGCAGTACGCGAAGTTTGACGTCCTTCAAGTCGGCTAGGCGCGCGATAGGCTTTTTCGTGTAGACGCTTCTGGCGCCGAAATGAAATCCCCAGCCGACAACTTGTACTCCGGTACGATCGGTCAGTATCTTATTGAGCGTTTTTCCCGCCTCCGCGTCCATCGCTCGCGCGACATGGTCGTAACTGTCGAACATATAGCCGAGATCGAGCATGCCGATCTCCGGCGCGACTGTCGCCCAAATCGACGAGCCGGTGACCATCATGTCGGTCGCGCCGATCTTGACCTGTTGTACGACGTCGGCCTCCTTGCCGAGCTGGCTATTTGGAAAATAGTCGAAGCGGATGCGCTCGCCGACCGCGGCTTTGACGCGCGCCGAGAATTTCGCGAACCAAAGATAGTGAGCGGCGTTTTCGTCGATCGGATCGGAGGAGGAGACGCGCAAGGCGATGACCTGTTGCGCCTGAGCTGGCCGCCACAAGGCTGGCGTCGCCAGGACCGCCGCAGAGGCCGCGAGCAAATGGCGACGCGAGACCCCGGCGACTTTCATGAACTTCTCCGATTCGGCATCTTCGTCCGGTCAGCGCCGCCGACGTCTCTGCGCGGAAGGCGCGTCGTCAAATTTTCTCGAGCTTCGTGCGAACCGCGAAGCGCAGACCGCCGCCGGCGCTCTTCGGCGCGACCTCGTCGATATCGAGCGCGCGCGGACCGACGAGCGGCATCGGATCGAAGACGAAACCTGCGACGAGGCGGTTCGGCGCGTCCGACTGCGCATAGGCGAGCGCCGTCAAGACAACCGGATGCTCGCCGCCGCCCAGAATGACAGGATCGCCGTCCGTCACCGCCTGAATGATCCTGCTCTGGTCGAATTTGTCGCCGGCGTCGGCGTCGAACAGCGACGTCAACGAGGCTTTGAACATGCCGCCGTCGTCGTCCTTCCAATTCCGGACGAGCGGCTGCGTCACCGGGAAACCCTTATCGAGACCGATCTTATCGAAGCCGCCATACGCCTCCTGGGCGATCCTCGGCTGTTGGATGACATGGCCATAGGTCGCGAAGACGACGGCGACGCAGGCGATCCAGATCGCCTCCGGCTCATGGCGCGCGTAATAGGTCTCCTGATAGGCGTCTTTGACGCTGATGAAGCTCTTGCAAAGCTGCCCGCCGACCTTGGGATCGGAAATACAGCGCGGCGCGGCGCGGGCGGTGGCGGCGAGCGCCACGGGCGACAGCGAAGCGATAACAAAATGCCGTCTCGTCAGCATCGAATGCTCCCGAACGCCCCTCCACTTGACGTGTCATCATACAAGCGCCGCCGTGCGCCGGCAAGCGCTCCCTCCCAAGTCGCGATCCCAGGCAGTTCGCCGGAAAAGGCCGCCGCCCATCGGCGAGCCGCCTGGCGGGCTGGGATCGACCACAGCCCCGGCGCCTGCCGGCGTACGACGCCTCAGGCATTGACGAATGTACCAATTTTGTCTCATCCGCGCCTAAAATGAAAAACGCGGAACCGCAGCGTCGCGAAAAGTCCGTACCGGAATTCGCGCCGGCGCGGAGAACGCCGTCCATTTATTTGGGCTCCAGATCGCGCATGTCCAAATTATTCCAAACTCGAGTTTTTCCGTTTCGTGGATTATCAATGGGTTATGAGCAAAAAAACTCGAAATTGTTTCGTCGCTTCTTCTTGGCCCCAAGGAGACATCGTACCCAAGGGCCGGCGGCCCCGCTCCTTTGACGAAACGACGCGGCGCGACAAGTTTGGATCGGAAATGCCGAAACGTCGAGAAAAAGTTCCGATAAAACGCTTGAGGGCGCGCCTAGACTGCGGATTTCATTGCAGATTTTGCCCGACCCAGCCGTGCGAAATAAGGCGTTCCGCCAGCCCTCGATATCCCCAGCTCGTGCCCTTCGCCGGACAACAACGGATGCAGATTCCCTCATTGTCTGCATGGCAGAGCGTTGCGCCAGAGTATTTCCAAGTCAAGGACGCGCCATTAG